>NZ_JBFGBM010000077.1:0-11165 GCF_041567615.1 Muriicola sp. | reverse complement strand
GTGACCTTCAGGCCAGCCTTCAGTTCTCCACCCCCTAGTATCTTGACCAGGTCATTTTTGCCGGCCAGTCCGTTCTCGATCAGGTCCTCGAGGGTTACGGTCTTCTTGACCGCTCCGCTGTCGACGAGCTCCTGAAGCGAACTGAGGTTGATCCCCCTGTAAGAAACGCGGTTGATATTGTTGAACCCGAATTTGGGCACGCGTCTTTGAAGAGGCATTTGTCCACCTTCAAAACCTATCTTTTTGGAGTATCCGGAACGAGATTTGGCTCCTTTGTGACCCCTGGTGGCAGTTCCTCCTTTACCGGATCCCTGACCCCTTCCTATGATCTTTCCATCCTTGTGAACGGAACCTTCGGCTGGTTTTAAATTGCTTAAATTCATTTCAACACGCTTTTCTTAAGCTTCTTCCGTAGAAACCAAATGTTTAACTTTATTGATCATCCCCAGGATGTTCGGAGTATCATCGTGGATGACCTCCTGTCCCAATTTCCTGAGTCCGAGGGCCTCCAGGGTCCTCTTTTGATTCTGAGGCCTTTTAATGCTGCTCTTGACCTGTGTTACTTTTATCTTTCCCATCGTTCCTTATCCTTTAAAAACTTTTTCAAGGGCAATTCCGCGCTGTGCAGCCACGGTCCTGGCATCCCTCAGTTGAAGCAGGGCGTCAAAAGTGGCTTTCACCACGTTGTGTGGGTTGCTGGAACCCTGAGACTTGGACAATACGTCCTGCACCCCTACAGATTCGAGTACCGCACGTACGGCACCTCCTGCGATCACTCCCGTACCGTGAGAGGCAGGCTGAATGTATACTCGGGCCCCTCCGTATTTCCCTTTTTGCTCGTGGGGTAAGGTACCCTTGCTCAGCGGGATTCGGACGAGGTTCTTCTTTGCGTCCTCAATAGCTTTGGCAATGGCGGTAGCCACTTCCTTGGACTTGCCCAGGCCGTGTCCTACAACACCTTTTTCATCTCCCACAACCACGATGGCGGAGAAACCGAATGCCCGACCTCCTTTGGTCACCTTGGTTACACGTTGAACGCCCACCAGTCTGTCTTTGAGTTCAAGACCTCCCGGTTTTACTGTTTCTACATTCTTGTATTTACCGTACATAGTAATCTCTTAAAATTTTAATCCGCCTTCTCTGGCACCTTCTGCCAATGATTTAACACGTCCGTGGTACAAATTCCCTCCACGGTCAAAAGCGACCGTTTCGATACCGGCCTTCAATGCCTTTTCCGCAAGAGCCTTGCCCACGAGGGTAGCGATCTCCGTCTTGGTACCCTTGGCCTTGCTCAACTCCTTGTCTCTGGAGGAAGCAGCCACAAGAGTCTTTCCTTCGTTGTCGTCAATGACTTGGGCGTAGATCTCTTTGTTGCTCCTGTATACAGACAGTCTTGGCCTTTCAGCTGTGCCAAAAGAGATCTTTCTGATTCTCTTTCGGATTCGGTCCCGTCTTTCAGTCTTTGATAATGCCATGATCTTTTCTTATGCTGATTTACCTGCTTTTCTTCTCAATTGCTCACCGGCAAACTTGATCCCTTTTCCTTTGTAAGGTTCAGGCTTGCGGAAAGAGCGGATCTTTGCTGCTACCTGCCCGATCAACTGCTTGTCATGCGAGGTCAGTTTGATGGTAGGGTTCTTTCCCTTCTCTGAGGTGGTCTCTACCTTGATCTCGGGTGCCAGATCGATGATAATGTTATGGGAAAATCCTAGAGCGAGATCCAGTTTTTGTCCCTGGTTGCTGGCCCGGTATCCGACTCCTACCAGTTCCAGCTCCTTGGTCCAGCCCTGAGAAACACCTTTCACCATGTTAAAGACCAAAGCCCTGTAGAGACCGTGCTTTGCCTTGTCCTGGCCGGAATCTGAAGGCCTGGTGATCCATACCTGTCCGTCTTCCACCTTGATGTCGACAGAGGAGTATTCCTGTGTGAGTTCACCCAGTTTTCCTTTGACGGTAATGATATTATCCCTTACCTCTACAGTGGTTCCTTCTGGGATCGCTATCGGATTGTTACCTATTCTAGACATTTCTAATACTTTTTTCTTTTTAATATACGTAGCAAAGTACTTCGCCCCCGACGTTCTCAGCCTTTGCCTGCTTGCTGGTCATCACCCCGTGAGAGGTAGAGACGATGGCAATACCAAGGCCGTTGAGTACCCTGGGCAGTTCTTCGTGGCCGGCGTACTTGCGCAATCCCGGCTTACTGATTCGCTGGATCTTCTTGATCACGGGCTCTTTGGTCTGTTTGTCGTATTTCAGGGCGATCTTGATGGTTCCCTGTACCTTGTCCTCCTCGAATTTATAGCTCAGGATATACCCCTGGTCGAAGAGGATCTTGGTGATTTCCTTCTTCAGGTTGGAAGCCGGTATTTCTACTACCCTGTGACCCGCCCTGCTGGCGTTTCTAATTCGTGTCAAGTAATCGGAGATAGGATCTGTAAACATGTTCTTTCCTTTTTTGTAGTATTACCAACTTGCTTTTTTCACACCTGGGATCAACCCTTTGTTGGCCATTTCCCTGAACATTACCCTGGAGAGTCCGAAGGTCCTCATATAACCTCTTGGTCTTCCGGTGAGCTTGCAGCGATTGTGCATGCGCACGGGAGAAGCGTTCTTCGGCAGTTTTTGCAATGCCTCGTAATCACCGGCCTCCTTCAGTGCTTTTCTCTTTTCTGCGTATTTCGCTACCATTTTTGCCCTTTTGCGTTCGCGGGCTTTCATCGATTCTTTAGCCATACTAATTCTTTTTAAAAGGCAGACCCAATTCTGCCAGGAGGGATTGTGCTTCTTTATCTGTTTCAGCGCTGGTCACAAATGTGATATCCATTCCATTGATCCTGTTGATCTTGTCAATATTGATCTCAGGGAAAATGATCTGTTCAGTGATCCCGAGGTTGTAATTCCCACGGCCGTCAAAACCGGTGGCCCTGATCCCCTGGAAATCCCTTACCCTGGGCAGAGCCGTGGTAACGAGCCTGTCGAGGAATTCGTACATCTTCTCTCCTCTGAGGGTCACCTTGGCCCCTATGGGCATTCCCTTCCTGAGTTTAAAAGATGCCACGTCCTTTTTGGAAATGGTCGATACGGCTCTCTGACCTGTAATCATAGTGAGTTCTTCCACGGCGTGGTCAATCAGCTTTTTGTCTGCGACTGCGGCACCAACGCCACGGCTGACCACAATCTTCTTCAGTTTGGGAACCTGCATGATATTGTCATACCCAAATTCCTCTTTCAGGGATGCGATCACCCGCTCTTGGTATTCTTTCTTTAATCTTGGAACGTAAGCCATAACTATATTACCTCGTTAGATTTCTTTGAAACCCGCACTTTTTCTCCATCCCTGACTTCGAATCCTACCCTGGTGGTCTCCCCTGACTTCTTGTCGATCAGGGAAAGGTTAGAGATATGGATAGGTGCTTCCTTTTTTACGATTCCCCCTTGAGGGTTCTTGGCACTTGGCTTTTCGTGCTTGGACACCATATTGATCTCCTCTACGATCGCCTTGTTCTTCACTCGGTCTACAGACAGGACCTTGCCTTCGGAACCTTTGTGGTCTCCGGCAATCACCCGTACTGTGTCTCCTGTTTTTATCTTTAATTTCATCCTCTTGTATGATTATAGCACCTCAGGAGCTAATGAAACAATTTTCATGAACTGTTTGTCCCTGAGCTCTCTGGCTACCGGACCAAAAACCCTGGTACCTCTCATCTCCCCGGTGGGGTTCAGCAGTACGCAGGCGTTGTCGTCGAACCTGATGTAAGAGCCGTCTGGGCGCCTTACCTCCTTTTTGGTTCTTACCACTACGGCTGTTGATACAGCACCCTTTTTTATAGTTCCATTGGGGGTAGCTTCTTTTACAGAAACCACGATCTTGTCCCCTACGGAAGCATATCTTCTTTTGGTTCCACCCAGTACACGGATGGTCAACACCTCTTTAGCCCCGGTGTTGTCTGCCACTTTAAGTCTAGATTCTTGCTGTAACATAATTATTTAGCTCTTTCAAGGATTTCTACCAATCTCCAGCACTTGGTCTTACTCAAAGGTCTTGTCTCCATGATCTTTACAGTATCTCCAATATTGCAATCGTTGGTTTCATCGTGTGCAACATATTTCTTTGTCCGCAATACGAACTTACCGTACATAGGGTGCTTTACCCGCTTTACTTCGGAAACCACGATGGATTTCTCCATTTTGTTGCTGGTTACAACGCCTACTCTCTCTTTTCTTAAATTTCTTTTTTCCATAAAGCAGAACCCGTTATTGGTTTTCCCTTTTTGTTAATTCTGTAGCCAGTCTGGCCACGGTCCTTTTCACCTGTCTCAGCTGGAGTGGATTTTCCAGGGGTGTCACGGCGTGGGCCATCTTTAGGTCGGCATGCTTCTTTTGGAGGTCCGCCATCTTATCCTTCAAATCCTCTACCGACAATTCTTTGATTTCTGATTGTTTCATGATCTCTTTGCGTTGATTTTAGGCGGCTTCGTAATCCCTAGCCACAACGAATTTTGTTTTTACCGGTAATTTTTGAGCTGCCAGCCTGAGAGCTTCCTGGGCTATGTCCATTGGGACACCCGCTACTTCAAACATGATCCTACCCGGTTTTACTACGGCTACAAAGTATTCAGGAGCTCCTTTCCCTTTACCCATACGTACCTCAAGAGGTTTCTTCGTAATGGGTTTGTCCGGGAATATCTTTATCCACAACTGGCCCTGTCTCTTCATATATCGTGTAGCAGCAACACGGGCTGCTTCGATCTGGCGCGAAGTGATAAAGGCGGAATCCATTGATTTGATCCCGAACATCCCGTTAGAAAGCTGGTGCCCCCTTCCGGAATTGCCTTTCATACGGCCTTTCTGCGCTTTGCGAAACTTTGTCCTTTTCGGCTGTAACATGTCTTCCTACTTTTCGTATTATTTTCTTCTGCGTTTCTTTCCGGAATCCGACTTGTCCTTTCCGGACCCTTTAGACATTCCCACAAGAGGTGAAAGGTCTCTTTTTCCGTACACCTCACCCTTCATGATCCATACTTTGATTCCCAGTCGGCCATAGGTAGTATGGGCTTCGTCCATGGCGTAATCGATGTCTGCCCTGAAGGTAGACAATGGGATTCGGCCTTCTTTATAAGATTCTGACCGCGCCATTTCGGCCCCGTTCAAACGTCCTGAGATCATCACCTTAATTCCTTCGGCATTCATCCTCATGGCAGCGGCAATAGCCATTTTGATGGCTCTCCTGTAGGAGATCCTGTTCTCGATCTGACGGGCGATGCTAGCCGCTACGAGGTTTGCATCTACCTCAGGCCTTTTGATCTCGAAAATATTAATCTGCACCTCTTTGTCGGTGATCTTTTTGAGCTCCTCTTTCAGCTTGTCAACTTCCTGACCTCCTTTACCGATAATGATACCCGGCCTTGCGGTGGTAATGGTAACGGTGATCAGTTTCAGGGTCCTTTCGATAATCACCCTGGAAACACTGGCCTTGGCCAAACGGGCGTGAACATACTTCCTGATCTTGTCGTCCTCAGCGAGTTTGTCCCCGTAATCATTGCCTCCGTACCAGTTGGATTCCCATCCCCTGATGATTCCCAGGCGGTTTCCTATTGGATTTGTCTTTTGTCCCATACTAAGCTTCTGTATTATTGTTTGCGCCTACCACCAAGGTGACATGGTTTGAACGTTTTCTTATCCTGTGAGCCCTTCCCTGAGGTGCCGGTCTGAGTCGTTTCAGCATTCTTCCGGAATCTACCCGGATTTCTTTCACGATGAGGTCGGCTTCCTCAATGTTTGCATCCTCGTTTTTTGCCTGCCAGTTGGCTATAGCTGAAAGCAAAAGTTTTTCAAGCCTGCGGGAGGCTTCCTTCGGGTTGAACCGGAGGATGGCAAGTGCCTTCTCCACCTCAGCTCCCCTAACCAGGTCAGCGACCAGGCGCATTTTGCGGGGTGAGGTAGGGCAGTTATTCAGCTTTGCGAAGGCCAGCTCTTTCTTCTCTGCCTTAATTCTTTCGGCCATTTGTTTTTTTCGAACTCCCATAGCTTACTTACTTTTTACCTTTGTTTTTAGCTCCGGCATGACCTCGGAAAGACCTCGTTGGAGAGAATTCTCCCAATTTGTGTCCTACCATGTTCTCAGTGACATAAACAGGGACAAATTGCTTTCCGTTGTGTACCGCGATGGTCTGACCCACGAAGTCCGGAGTGATCATAGAAGCCCTGGACCAGGTTTTGATCACGGTCTTCTTACCTGAGTCTACATTCTGCCTGACTTTCTTCTCCAGGCTGAGGTGAACGTAGGGTCCTTTTTTTAGTGAACGTGCCATTTCTTTCTACTTTTTATTTCTTTCTACGTTCTATGATATATCTGTTGGTATCCTTGGTCCTGGAACGCGTCCTGTAACCTTTGGCCGGTATACCTTTCTTGGATCTCGGGTGTCCTCCGGATGCCCTACCTTCTCCACCTCCCATGGGGTGGTCAACAGGGTTCATCGCAACAGGTCTTGTCCTTGGCCTTCTGCCCAACCAGCGACTACGTCCGGCCTTACCGGAGACGATCAGCTGGTGGTCTGAGTTGGAAACAGCCCCGATGGTTGCCAGGCAATTGCCCAACACCATCCTGGTTTCCCCTGAAGGCAATTTGATCGTTACGTATTTACCCTCCTTGGCCATGAGCTGCGCGAAGGTTCCGGCACTTCTGGCCATCACCGCTCCTTGTCCGGGGCGCAGTTCAATGCAGGAAAGGATGGTTCCCAAGGGGATCTCATTCATAGGCATGGCATTTCCGACTTCAGGGGATGCCCCGGTTCCGGAAATTACTTTCTGGCCTACCTCTAAACCGTTCTGAGCTATGATATAGCTTTTTTCACCGTCCTTATACTCAATCAGAGCAATAAAAGCGGTTCTGTTGGGATCGTACTGGATGGATTTCACCTCGGCTTCAACACCCTGCTTCGTCCTCTTGAAATCAACCAGACGATACCTTCTTTTATGACCTCCACCCCTATGGCGAATGGTCATCTTTCCATGACTGTTTCTACCTCCCGACTTTTTTAACGGAGCAAGCAAGCTTTTCTCCGGCTTATCAGCAGTAAGCGCGTCAAATCCGTTTACTACTTTAAATCGCTGTCCGGGAGTGATCGGTTTTAATTTTCTAACTGACATTTGGTGTCTTTATAGATTACTGTAAAAATCAATGACATCACCTTCAGCAACATCGACTATAGCTTTTTTGTAAGCATTTGTCTTTCCCTGCTGAATCCCTGTCTTGGTGTATTTGGTCTTGCGGGTCGGCCCGTAATTCATGGTCCTAACCTTCTTTACGGACACCCCGTAAGTGCCTTCAACAGCATCTTTGATCTGCAACTTGTTGGCCTTGGGATCTACGATAAAACCATAGCGGTTGTGCAACTCGCTGTCTGCTGTCATCTTCTCCGTAATGATGGGTTTTATTAACACGCTCATGATTTCTTATTTATTTAAGTTGGCCTCGATTCCTTCTAACGAACCCTCAAGCAACACAATATTATTGGCATTTAATATTTTGTAAGTGCTTAATTCTGAGTTAGTTATGACCTCTGATCCTTCCAAATTGCGCGACGACAAATATACGTTATTATTTGTATCGCCCAAGACAAAGAGGGACTTTTTATTTTCCAGGCCAAGGCCCTTGAGTACGTTGATAAAATCCTTGGTTTTAGGGGTCTCAAAATTGAAGTCTTCAACGACCATGATAGCGTTCTCCTGCTGCTTGATGCTCAGGGCCGATTTCCTGGCCAGACGCTTCAGATTCTTGTTGAGTTTCAGGGAATAATCCTTTGGCCTCGGACCAAAGATCCTTCCCCCTCCCCTGAAGATCGGAGATTTGATACTTCCCGCACGGGCAGTTCCGGTACCTTTTTGCTTTTTGATCTTTCGGGTACTACCGGAGATCTCAGCCCTTTCCTTGGACTTGTGGGTACCTTGCCTCTGATGCGCCCTGTACTGCTTCACGTCCAGATAAATGGCGTGGGTGTTGGGCTCTATCTTGAATACAGCGTCAGAAAGGTCTGCCTTTCTCCCTGTTTCCTTACCGTTGATATCTAAAACTGCTACTTTCATTATTTCTCTATCGTTAAGTAAGCATTTTTGTGACCGGGAACACATCCCTTCAGGACGATCAGGTTCTTTTCCGGTACGATCTTCAGCACCCGCAGGTTCTGTACGGTCACCTTCTCACCGCCCATTCTGCCGGCCATCTTCATTCCTTTGAAAACCCTTGCAGGATAAGAGGCCGCGCCGATGGATCCCGGTGCCCTCAGTCTGTTGTGCTGCCCGTGAGTAGCCTGTCCGACACCGCCGAAGCCATGCCTTTTTACAACTCCCTGAAAGCCTTTTCCTTTGGATGTTGCAGTGACATCCACAAATTCTCCTTCCACAAACAGGTCTACCCCAAGGGTATCTCCCAATTTGTGCTCTCCTTCAAAATGACGGAATTCGACGACCTTTTTCTTGGGAGAAGCACCTGCTTTCTTGAAGTGGCCCTTTTCGGACTTCTTCGCACGTTTTTCTGCCTTGTCATCGAAACCGAGCTGAAGGGCATTGTACCCGTCTACCTCTTCGGTTCTGACTTGGGTAACTACGCATGGTCCTGCTTCGATGACGGTACATGGAATGTTCTTCCCATTCTCGTCAAAGATGCTGGTCATGCCTACTTTTCTTCCTATTAACCCAGACATACTATTTATTATTAATTGTTTAAATGTTTCTAATTCTTCTGACAAAAAAACAGGGCCAAAAATAATTCGACCCCGAATTTATTTTTGTTTCCGTTTTTCCTTCGCTTATCGCTCCGGACATGTCGGGGAAAGCATCTGCCTTCCCAATTAATCTATCACACCTTGATCTCTACTTCCACACCACTGGGGAGCTCCAACTTCATCAGAGCGTCAATGGTCTTGGAGGAAGAGCTGTAAATATCGAGAAGCCTCTTGTAAGAGCTCAATTGAAATTGCTCTCTCGACTTCTTATTCACATGAGGTGAACGCAATACGGTAAAGATTTTCTTGTGGGTAGGCAGCGGAATAGGTCCGGTTACCACAGCCCCGGTTGTCTTTACGGTTTTTACAATCTTCTCGGCAGACTTGTCTACCAGGTTGTAATCGTATGATTTTAACTTTATTCTGATCTTCTGACTCATCTCCTTGAAATTAAGCGGTTACCCCTTTGGTTGCTTTGATTACCTCTTCTGCGATATTGGCAGGCGTTTCGGCATAGTGCGAGAACTCCATGGTACTCGTAGCCCTTCCTGAAGACAGCGTCCTCAGTGCTGTGACGTATCCAAACATTTCTGAAAGGGGCACCTCGGCTTTGATTACCTTGGAACCGGAACGGTCAGACATGTTGTTCACTTGTCCGCGACGACGGTTAAGGTCTCCTACTATATCCCCCATATTCTCTTCGGGGGTAAGCACTTCGAGTTTCATGATGGGCTCCATAAGCACGGCACGAGCAGCCTTGGCCGCAGTCTTGTACCCTAGCTTGGCCGCCAGTTCAAAAGAGAGAGAATCCGAATCCACAGGGTGGAAGGATCCATCCTTGAGAACGATCTTCATGCTGTCCATTTCGAAACCGGCCAGAGGTCCGTTTTTCATAGCTTCTCTGAAGCCTTTCTCCACTGACGGAATGTATTCTTTAGGGATGTTACCTCCCTTGATCTCATTGACGAATTCCAATCCGGCCTTCTCCTGAGTAGAAGGTTCCATGGTAAAGACGATATCTGCGAACTTACCACGACCACCGGTTTGTTTCTTATACACTTCGCGGTGATCTGCAGCCCTGGTGATAGCTTCTTTGTATTCTACCTGAGGCTGACCCTGGTTTACCTCTACCTTAAACTCCCTTCTCAGTCGGTCTACGATAATATCGAGGTGCAACTCTCCCATTCCGGAGATAATAGTCTGTCCTGAGGCCTCATCGGTCTTTACCTGGAAAGTAGGATCCTCCTCTGCCAGCTTCGACAAAGCCATTCCGAGCTTGTCCACATCGGCCTTTGTCTTTGGCTCTACGGCGATACCGATCACAGGATCGGGGAAGTTCATACTTTCGAGTACGATCGGGTGCTTCTCATCAGAGAGGGTATCCCCCGTCTTGATATCCTTAAAACCTACAGCAGCTCCAATGTCACCGGCAGAGATAGATTCTACTGCGTTTTGCTTGTTAGAGTGCATCTGGTAGATCCTGGAGATCCTTTCCTTGTTCCCGGAACGGTTGTTCAGCACGTATGATCCCGCGTCCAGTTTACCTGAATACGCTCTAAAGAAAGCGAGGCGACCTACGAAGGGGTCTGTCGCGATCTTAAAGGCAAGAGCAGAGAAAGGCTCTTTAACATCGGGTTTTCTGGCCACTTCAGCCCCTGTGTCGGGATTGATCCCTACAATGGCATCCTTATCCAGAGGAGAAGGAAGGTAACGGCAAACGGCGTCCAGGAGGAATTGTACTCCTTTATTCTTGAATGATGAACCACAGATCATCGGGATGATGCTCATGTCCATCACAGCAGCCCTGAGGGCGGCGTGTATTTCGTCTTCCGTGATGGAATTTTCGTCCTCAAAGAACTTTTCCATCAGGTTTTCATCGTATTCTGCTACTGCTTCGATCAGGGCGGCACGGTATTCTTTAACCTCATCCTCCATGTCGGCAGGGATATCGATCACATCAAAAGTGGATCCGAAATTATCCTCATGCCATACAATCGCCCTGTTCTTGACCAGGTCTACGATCCCTTTGAAATCGGCCTCGTCCCCAATGGGAAGAACGATCGGAACGGCGTTGGACTTAAGCATGTCCTTCACCTGCTGGCATACGGCGAGGAAGTTGGAACCCTGCCTGTCCATTTTGTTCACGAATCCCATCCTGGGTACCTTGTAGTTGTCTGCCAGCCTCCAGTTGGTCTCAGACTGGGGCTCTACCCCGTCAACCGCACTGAAAAGAAAAACCAGACCATCCAGGACACGGAGCGATCTGTTCACCTCAACGGTGAAATCCACGTGGCCGGGGGTGTCTATTATATTAAAGTGGTAGGGCTTTGTCTCATCGATGATCTGCCCGTTTTTCATCGGGAAATTCCAGGTACAGGTTGTGGCAGCGGAAGTAATGGTGATCCCGCGCTCCTGCTCCTGCTCCATCCAGTCCATGGT
>NZ_JBFGBM010000076.1:0-11177 GCF_041567615.1 Muriicola sp. | reverse complement strand
TCTGGGCCGGATCATCAGTGTGTCTGGTTCTGCCGGCAGATACAGGACCTCTCTTTCCGTGGTGCTGCCCGAATACGCATGGGCCGAAGCTTCCTGAATACCGAGGATCACCAGACCAATAATAGAGATCAGCCAGAGTCCGAGGAGGGAAAACTTCACGATATTCCCGATGGATTTCAGGTTGTTGATCAGGATCTTAAGCCCCAGGTAGAGCAGGAAGAAAAAGGGGATACCCACGACAAAGAAGGTGAGCAGGGACACTACCCATACCGGGGTTTCGGTGGCCCCGAAAATGCTGTACAAGTCCATTCCCGGGATGTGTATGATGTCCAGGGTCCCTACGGTGAACAATCCGACGAACAAGCCGATGAGGGTGGCCGCTCCTATAATGATGAGCAATATGCCAATGAACTTGCCGATCACTTTAAAAAAGAACATGATCACGTTTCCCAGGGCATCAAAAAAGGTGCGACCGCTGCTCTTTACCTTATCGCCTACCTTTTCATAGTCTACCCCTTTTACCCGTTCGGCGACCTCATCGTACCCTTCTTTAATTTTTTTTTCGATGTTGCTGATGTTGACAGGCTCGCCCTTCATGTCCAGCTTCTGGGAGGTAGTAACCGCCTCCGGGACCAGGATCCAAAGCAGGATATACGCGATAAAACCGAATCCTGTGGCCAGGGCAAAGAAGATAAAGATCAACCGTATCCACAGGCTGTCGATACCGAGATAGTGTTCCAGTCCGGCACACACCCCGCCTATGTATTTGTTTTCCACATCCCGGTACAATTTTTTGGGACGGGAGCCCTGGCGGGGTTCAGATCGGGGAGCATCGTCAAAGATGTCCTCATCTACCCTGTAGTCTTCGGGCTGACCCATGACCTGGATGACGGCATCCACTTCCTTCATAGTGATCACCTGTCTCTCATTCTCAAGCCTCTCCTGGAAAAGTTCAGCGATACGGGCCTCTATGTCGGCGATGATCTCATCGCTGCCCGCAGTACCCGAAAAGGAGCGTTTGATGGCTTCCAGGTAGCGTTTCAGCTTGTTGAAAGCCTCCTCATCTATATGGAAAAGGACGTTAGCTAGGTTTATATTGACTGTCTTGTTCATTTTTTTACTTTTTTAGCGTTGGTTACCAAATTCACGGCGTTTCTGAGTTCATCCCAGGTAGAATCCAGTTCTTTGAGGAACATTTTACCGGTCTCCGTGAGGCCGTAATATTTTCTGGGTGGCCCGGAAGTGGATTCCTCCCACCGGTAATTCAGTAGACCGGCATTCTTGAGCCTGGTGAGAAGGGGATAGATCGTCCCTTCTACCACCAGCATTTTTGCGTCTTTCAGGGTATCCAGGATCTCGGAAGTATACTTGTCTTCCTCCTGCAGGATAGACAGGATACAGTATTCCAGGACCCCCTTCCGCATTTGCGCTTTTGTGTTTTCTATGTTCATAATCTGTTTCTTCTGTTACATGCTGACCGGTGATGAGTCGGTTTTCATTCAGCACAGGGTTAACTGTTCGTTTTTAAGGTTTCATGGTATTTTGATTGATGAATAAACTCCGATTAGTGTTTTAAGGTTTATTAATTGTATAAGTCTCTGCAGACTGGTGGTCATAACTCAGTTCTCTTTTGATCTTCCATTGTCCGTCCTCCAGCAACCAGAGGTGGAGGAAGCGCGCGATGTCCCCTTGCTGGTATTCCCGGTTTTCATTCAGGAATTCGAATCGGTGCCTGCCCTCTTGTATGGCCCCATAGAGTTCTCCGTTGTTCCGGAGAGGATAAACTACCAGGGAGCCCTCAATAAGGATCCTTTTGGAAGGTTGTACCCAGCTTCCATCCTTCTCTTGACACCGGGTGTACATGGGGGAGAGGAACCGTTGCTTCCCATCGGTAGGACCCACCCTGTCATGGTAAAATTCGAAGTCATCGGAAAAGAGGGAGGCCATGGTTGCCGGATCACAGGTATCAAAAGCCGCCCTGAACAGGAGGCTGTCCTTCTGCTTCAGGATCGTGTAGAGTTCTGAATCAACAGCTTCCTGCCCCCGGGAAGAAACAATGCTTCCGGTGGTAAGGAATATGAGCGCTATGTACCTGAAGACGTTCATGATCTGATAAAGTTGATGGTGATGGGATATTTGAAGACCTGACCTTCATGCGTCCTGAGCGTTGCCAGGATAGTGTAGACCACATTGATCACAAATAGGGCAACTGGCACCAGGCCTGCCAGTCCGACAGGCCAAAGCCTGTGAAATGGAAAATCATCCCAGTCCATAAAAAAGTTGATCCCCTCAAAAGGCTCCCGATATCGCCATTCAAAGATCCCGTGCTGAAAAAAGTCCGGGATCAGACCAAAGAAAAAGGGGATGGAGATCGCGCCGAAGATCACCGAATACAGGAAGAGGCTGATCTGAAAATTCAGGGCCTGTTTCCCATTGTAATCGACAAAGGCATACTCCTTCCGGTTTGCCAGCCAGAGTACCAGGGGCAGGATGATGTTCCCAAAAGGAATAAAGAACCTGCTGAAGGTGGAGGCATGGATGACCGCAGATAGGGTTCTCTCGTGTTTGGTCAGTGATTCTGTCATCGCATATTAGTTTCTAATGCAAATATATATCTAAAAAAAGGTATTATGCAATACATAGTACTATCAATTAACATATCTTTAACAGTTTTGTTCTCGGGTATTTTGGGTATTTTAGCCTTAAATCTTCATGATATGGCTCGTCCCGGGAAATTCAATGCCTTCCTATTTTTTAAACTCCCCTCTGCCTGGTGGACAGGGGTAAGGCTGCGTGAGATCGATGAAGAAAAGGCTGTGGTGACTGTCACCCACCGATGGATCAACCAGAATCCTTTCAGGTCTATGTTCTGGGCCGTACAGGGGATGGCAGCCGAACTGAGTACCGGGGTCCTTGTGATGAACTGTATCCGCAAGAGCGGTAAAAAAGTCTCCATGCTGGTGGCCAACAACAAGGCTACCTTTACAAAAAAAGCGACCGGGAAGATCACATTTACCTGCAAGGATGGTCTCCGGATAGCCGAGGCCCTGGAAAAAGCCATTCAGACCGGGGAAGGACAGACCTGCTGGATGTCTGCGACCGGGGTCAATGAGGATGGGGTGGTGGTCTCAACCTTCGACTTCGAATGGACCCTCAAGTTAAAGACCTAGGAAACTACATGCAACGGCCCTCTTTTAAAGCGGTGAGAGACGATACCCTGTTTCGCGAAGAACAGGGCTTCACCCAGTGGTTTATCTGGGCATTAGTATTGGGATTGGTCGGCATCCCCCTCTACGGGATCGTTCAGCAGATCTTCCTCGGGGAACCTTTTGGCGATCATCCCATGTCTGATTGGGGTCTGATCCTTTTCCTGACGGGGACCCTGTTATTCTGCTATTTCTTCTGGTCCGTAAGACTGCGCACCGCAATTGCCAGGGATCATGTCCATATCCAATTCCGGCCCCTTGCCAACAAAAAGGTTTACTGGCGAGATGTTTCTAAAGCGGAGATCGTTCGATACAGTCCGTGGATTGGCTATGGACTTCGGGTCTCAACTACCTATGGTACGGTCTACAATACCAAAGGCAATAAAGGCCTGTTGCTGACCCTCAAGGAGGGAAAGAAAATCATGATAGGCACCCAAAGACCTCGCGAAATGGAAGAAGCAGCCCAAAGAGCCATGAAAGCGATAAAAGCCTTGTAACATATATCGGCAGGTCAATACTAACAAAGAGAAACTATAATATACGTACCATGAACGCACACGAAATCGACTACCATATCTATGGAGAGGAAATGCAATACGTGGAGATCGAGCTCGATCCCCAGGAGGCCGTAGTGGCCGAAGCCGGCAGTTTTATGATGATGGACACCGACCTGCAGATGGATACCATCTTCGGGGATGGCTCCAACCAGAACAAAGGGGTGCTGGGAAGCCTTCTTTCGGCCGGTAAAAGGATCCTTACTGGGGAAGGACTCTTTATGACCTCCTTCCTCAATGTCGCATCGACCAAGCGAAGGCTGAGTTTTGCATCTCCCTATCCCGGAAAGATCGTACCCATCGACCTGGCTGAGAAACAAGGGAAATTCATTTGCCAGAAAGATGCCTTCCTCTGCGCGGCCAAAGGTGTGTCCGTGGGCATTGAGTTTTCAAAACGACTCGGAAGGGGGCTCTTCGGAGGGGAAGGTTTTATCATGCAAAAGCTGGAAGGAGACGGTATGGCCTTTGTCCATGCCGGTGGTACCCTGGCCAAGAGAGTGTTGGGTCCGGGAGAGATCATCAAAGTGGATACAGGCTGCATCGTTGGCTTCACCAAAGATGTGGATTACGATGTGGAATTTGTCGGGGGGATCAAGAATACGCTCTTCGGGGGCGAAGGCCTGTTTTTTGCTACCCTCAGAGGCCCCGGAACGGTCTACGTTCAATCGCTTCCTTTTAGTCGTCTCGCGAAAAGAGTCTGGGCTGCCGCTCCCAAAGGAGGAGGGAAGGACAGGGATGAGGGGAGTATCCTGGGCGGACTTGGCGACATACTCGACGGGGACAACCGATTCTGATCTTGCTTTCCGTTCCCTCAATCCTTATTTTGCCCTCCTATGGATTTTAGGGCTCTACTCGACTTTCTAAAAGAACTTGACCACCACAATAACAAGGATTGGATGGACCGGAACCGAAAGACCTACCTCCGCCTGAGGGATGCGTTCATTCAATGGCTGGACGGCCTGGACATAAGGCTGGCACGGATAGACCCGGAATACTTCCCGACACCCGGGAGGATGGGGATCAACAGGATCAACAACAATCTCATGTTCCATCCGCACAAGCCTGTTTACAAGGACCACTTTGGGGCCGGACTCGACAAGGCCCCTGATACCGGGGATTTCTATATACAGATCGGGATCAGGGAATCCCTCCTGGCCGGAGGACTCTGGCGCCCGGCGCCCGCGAAACTCCGCAGCGTAAGGGAAGCCATCGACTTTGACGGTGAGGCACTGTCGGATATTCTTGGCAATCCTTCCTTTGTATCCGCCTTTGGAGATCTCTATGAGGATGAGAAACTTCGCACCGCCCCAAAAGGGTATAGCAAAGACCATCCCCATATCGACCTGTTGCAGCACAAGACCTTTGCGGTGGTCCACGAACTGGACGAAGAGGTGATCTTTTCACCCCGGTTTGAGGATCATATTGTGGAGATCTATCTGGAGATGCTGCCCTTCCGAAGGTATCTCAACAAGGCCATCAGTGTTTAGAAAACAGTAATCCGGGAAAAGAAATCATGAAAAGAGGAGCGATCAGAAATATTGAGAAGGAAGTTCTTTCAGACCAGTTCTATACCCTGAACCGATATACCTATGAATACGAGAAAGAGGACGGGTCCTGGGAGCTACAGAGGAGGGAATCATACGACAGGGGTAATGGGGTGGCTATCCTGCTTTACAACCCCGGAGAACAAAAGTTGATCCTGACAAGGCAATTCCGAATGCCCACCTACGTGAACGGGAACAGAGACGGTATGATGGTAGAGGCCTGTGCCGGGATGCTGGATGAGAAGGACCCCGAGGCGTGTATCCGCAGGGAGGTGGAAGAAGAAACCGGGTACAGGGTCGTTGATGTGAAAAAGGTGTTCGAGGCCTATATGTCGCCCGGCGCTGTCACCGAGATCCTTCACTTTTTCATCGCTCCTTATGACGAGACCATGAAGACTGGGCCGGGAGGTGGAGCGGCTGGCGAAACCGAAAACATCGAGGTGCTGGAAGTGACATACGACGAAGCTTTCAGGATGATGGACCGGGGTGAGATCCGGGATGCCAAGACCCTGCTACTCCTTCAATTTGCACGTCTCAAGGGGCTGATCTGAAAAGGGCATTCAATAGGAATCTCTGATCCGTTCCAGGACCGTCTGCATTCGGGCCTTGATCCGGGAGGAAGGCTCCAGATAGTGGTTGTTCATAAAGCTGAAGATGAGAATATTCCCGGACTTAGAGATCAAATATCCGCTCAGGCAGTAGGTATTCCCCAGGGTCCCGCTCTTGGCAAACACATAAGGATGCGGATTTCCCGCATACCAGTCTTCCAGGGTCCCGTTCTTTCCCCCGGAAGGGAAGATAGAGAAGAGCCAGACCTTTCCTTTTTCATCCAGCAATTTCTTTAGTACATACACCATGGAAGAAGGAGTGAAGAGGTTGTAGCGAGACAGGCCAGATCCATCGACCCACCTGGGTTTGTATGCCATGTCGGACAAATAAGAATCGAGGACAAAATCCCTTGCAAGGCCGGAGGAAATTGTGTCAGAGAGCACGAATGAAGATACCATCAGCAGTTGCTCTGCGATAAAGTTGTCACTCTCCTGCATCAACCTCTTGTACAGGCTATCGGCGGGCGTAGCCCCCATTATGATTTTCGTCTTCTCTCTGGGGAAAGCATCTGCGATGCTGATACTTTTTCCCAGGACATTTTCGAGGAGTGCAAGCGTCAGCCTGTCTGATGTGATATAAGGGATCTCCAAAGTGTCTGTGCGGGATGGATCAAAGTAAAAGGTATTTTGCTTCTCCTCCCTTCTTCTGTCTATCACCGAGACCTGAACACTGTCTGTGAATAGTATAGGTTCTGTCAATAGGCCTTCTTGTTGAGTGACACGGACCACATTTCCGTAAAGGGGAAAAGAGGAGCGCTCAGGGGAAAAGGAGGAGTCAAAATCTTCCCATGCCCATCCGGGGCCGTATCTTCCTTCGGAGAAATTACCCGGAACATAAACCAGCTGGCCGAATTGGCCCAGTAAATTCAAGGCGCTGCTGTCCCGGAAATAAGGATGGAGAACGGATGGGTTTCCCGTGCCGCTGAAGAAAAGCGTATCGCCGGTAATAGAATATTTCAAAGCAGGGACTGAATCTTCCAGGATTTTGAGGGCGGTGTACAGGGTAAAGATCTTGGTGTTGCTCGCGGGGGTGAAATACTGGTTAGCATTCACTGAAACCAGGGTATCTGTCGAAGTAGGATCGTACACCATAAGCCCTGTAAAATGCTCTCCGAAACGGTTCAATTGAAGTTCCTTTGCCACTTTTTTCTCAAAACTCCTCTTTTTTAAAGAAGAACAACCCATTAAGGATGCAGCAATCAGCAAGAGATGTAGCAGCCGCAAATAACGGCCCAAACCATCCATAGAACGATAGAATTTGTAGTTCATCGATTTTTTAGTGAATTTATCTATAATTTGAGGAGGCAAACACAATATCGCCTGCCATTTTTTGTTAATTTCGATTAGACAATCTAACGATAAATACGCAACATATGGCTAGAACTATGTTGGAGTATTACAAGATGGTGCTCCAAAAAGTGAGTTTCGATGCTAGGTTATTCAGTAAGGAACTCAGAAAAGCAATTTCTAAGCTACTGCCTTATGAAATTGAAGAACTCAGACACTGGTTGCTGAATTTTGTCACAGACAAACCAGAACTTCAGGAAAGTTTAATTTATATAAAAGCGTAAAAGGCTGCCGAAAGGCAGCTTTTTTATTCCCAAAATATCACCTGTTTTAATTTTGGGAGACGGGACTGATAATCTTTACGTCCTGGAACTTGATGGCACCCCTGACCACGGAGGCGATCACTTCCCTGAGGGCGTTTGTGATGTGCAGCTTGAGTTCCTTTTTGTGGTAGATCAGGCTGATCTCCCTTGCGGGGGGCGGTTCCTGGAAGTATTTTAAATTCGATTTTTTCCGCTCGTCCAGTTCCACGGCATTGAGATAGGGGAGGAGTGTCATCCCCAGGCCCTCGTTTGCCAGGTTCACCAGGGTCTCGAAACTCCCGCTCTGGAGGTGGAAGTGATCCTCGAAGTTCTGATTCGCCTTACAGAGATTGACGACCCCCTCCCTGAAACAGTGACCGTCTTCGAGGAGCAGGATGTCCCGGATATCCAGGGCTTCCGGATGCAGTTTATTTTCTTTTCTCAACCTGTGGCTGGGAGGTACATAGCCTACAAAAGGCTCGTAATACAGCGGTCTTTCCGTAATAAATTCAATGTCGAGGGGCGTTGCGGCGATCCCCGCATCGAGATGCCCGTCCTGCAGGTTGCGGATAAGGCTGTCCGTATTCTGTTCCCTGATGACCAGGTTTACCTTGGGATATTTGTTGATAAAGGTTTTCAGGAACATGGGTAGAAGGGTAGGCATGACCGTTGGGATGATCCCGAGGGTGTACTCCCCCCCGATGTAGCCTTTCTCCTGGTCTACAATATCCTTGATCCGCTTGGCTTCATTCACGATGTTCTTGGCCTGGGCAACGATCTTCTTCCCGGCTTCTGTGATCGAAATCGGCTTCTTACTGCGGTCGAAGATCCGGACATCCAGTTCATCCTCCAGTTTCTGCACCTGCATGCTCAGGGTGGGCTGGGTGACAAAACTCTTCTCGGCGGCCACGGTGAAATTCTGGTATTCCGCTACGGCCAGGACATATTGTAATTGGGTAATCGTCATGCTATAATGTTAGGTGATAAATTTATAAAAACTATCGATAAAACTTATGTTAATAGGCTGTTTTAATGTGATAATTTTATGGTAAAAATAAAGAGTGATGAAACTGAACAGCATTGGCCTGGATGCCAGGCAATCCAAAGAATTAGGGCAGGAACTCAATACACTCCTCGCCAATTTTCAGGCGTATTATATGAATCTTCGCGGGATACACTGGAATATTAAAGGGAAGAGATTCTTCGATCTGCATGCGAAATTCGAGGAACTCTATGACGATGCCAACCTAAAGGTAGACATGGTCGCAGAACGCGTCCTCACCCTGGGCGAGGTGCCCCTTCATACCTTCGGGGACTATATGAAAATTGCCAAAGTGCCTCAGGGCAAGAACATCACGGAGGATGAGAAGGCCATTCGTCTTATCGTCGATTCCCTGAAAGAACTCCTGAAGATCGAGAGAAGGATCCTCGCAGCTTCAGACAAGGCCGGCGACGAAGGGACCAATTCCATGATGAGCGACTTTATCACGGAACAGGAGAAAACCGTATGGATGATGAAAGCCTGGCTGGCTGAAGAGATCTAATAAAAAGAGCCCTCGACTGAGGGCTTTTTTTATGCTCTATAGCTTGATGGTCATGGCCAGGTCCTTGTCTGACAATTCAAATTTTGCCTGGTAGAAACTGGGAGGACCCATATGTCCGACTCCACCGGACATTCCAAATGATTCTTTGGGCATGCCCCTTTCGTCAAAGTCCATTTGGTAGTTATCATTCACGTCGTGCATAACCAGGATGGCATAGGTTCCCGGTACCACGTCTTTGAAGTTGAGGTCCAGTGACCCCGGCTTGCCTTCGGCATACACATAACCCACTCCTTCACTTTGCATGAAGGTCTCTGCATTGTGAAGGACAGCCAGGATTTTTCCGCCTTCCGCCTGTATATTCTCAACGGTGAGATGGATGTCATAAGCGGATAAGTCCTGGGATCGGGTCAGGGAGGTCACTAAGATAAATACGAATACTAATGGGAAACTTTTCATTGCTGTAGTTTTTGATGTTAGACTTCATCAAAGGTGAACAATGCCCCCTTTTTTATTAAAAAATAAAGACCGACCTGTCGGATATACCTGCCGAATCGTTCTAATGCGTGTCTTTTTCCGCAAAGGCAACCGACACATCCCGGTCATCCACGATGAGGCACAAGAGTCCGGCAATGAACATGCTCACGCCCCCAATGATCAGGGCGTAGATGGAGATGTTGCCGAAAAACGTCCTGAGCATAAAACCCAGGATGCCCGCGGCCACGATCTGAGGAATGACGATAAAGAAATTGAATACCCCCATATAATATCCCATCTTGTTGGCAGGAAGGATGCTGGAGAGCATGGCATAAGGCATAGACAGGATACTGGCCCAGGCGATTCCGACCCCTATCATGGAGATCAGGATGAGGTTGGGATCCGAAATAAAATAGATCGAGATGAGTCCGCCTCCACCGCAAAAAAGAGCCAGCAGGTGGGTAACCCTCCGGCTGACCTTTTTGGCCACTACCGGAAGCAGGAAAGCGACCAGGGCCGCAATGCCGTTGTAAATCGCAAAACAGATCCCTACCCAGTCGGCCCCTTCGTTGTACAAGGCCGAGGTCGTATCCTCTGTCCTGTAAATATGGCTGGTCACGGCTGAAGTGGTGTAGATCCACATGGCAAAGAGGGCAAACCAGGAGAAGAATTGTACAAAGGCGAGTTGCACCATGGTTTTCGGCATTTTGAATATGCCCATAAAGGATTCAGCCAACCCGCCAAAGATCCCTTTACTGGCATTTTCCTCCCTCAGTTTTTCCAGATCGTCCGGGGGATATTCCTCTGTGTTGAACACCGTCCACATTACTGCAAGGAAATAGGCGACTCCCCCCAGATAAAAAGACCATTTTACCGAATCAGGGATTCCTCCGTCCGGGGCGATATTGCTGATCCCGAACCAGTTTGTAAAGACCCAGGGCAGGGCAGAGGCGATGATGGCGCCCAGGCCAATGAAGAAACTCTGCATGGCGAAACCGCTGGTCCGCTGTTCATCGGGAAGCATATCCCCTACGAATGCCCGGAAAGGCTCCATGCTGATATTGATGGAGGCATCCATGAGCCAGAGCATGATCACGGCCATCCACAGGGCAGTGGAATTGGGCATCAGGAAAAGGGCTATGGTCGCCAGGATGGCCCCCACGGCAAAGAAAGGCCGCCTGCGTCCCCACTTTTTGTGCCAGGTTCGGTCGCTGTAATACCCGATGATGGGTTGTACGAGCAGTCCGGTCACCGGTGCGGCCAGCCAGAGGATGTGTAATTCGTCCTTGGAAGCGCCCAGGGTTTCAAAGATCCGGCTCACATTGGCATTCTGAAGGGCGAAGCCAAACTGTATGCCGAGAAATCCAAAACTCATATTCCAGATCTGCCAGAAAGAGAGGCGGGGTTTTACGGAACTGATCGAGATCTTATCCATGATGAAGAAGTGAAAAATAAAGTCAGCTCTAAATGTAGGCTTTTTAAAGGAACAAGTAAAGATGTTCGTGAATCCCCTGATTTTAAGGGACCTGTGAAAAATTCACAGGGTGAACCTGAGAAAAATGAAAAGCAAACCCTCGATGAAAAACCTCTTTCTTTAACATTTGTGCGTCTTTCATCGAATTCTGAGGCCGGAGGCTGCATTTTACCGAAAAAAGTTT
>NZ_JBFGBM010000075.1:0-11266 GCF_041567615.1 Muriicola sp. | reverse complement strand
GCCGGCCTGATGACTATCAGAGCCTACCACGAATCGAGAGGGGATACAAATCGAAACATCTGTATCATCCCGGCCTCTGCCCATGGGACCAATCCTGCTTCTGCCGTGATGGCAGGTATGCAGGTGGTGGTCACCAAAACAGACGAGAAGGGGAACATTGACCTCGCAGATCTGGAAGAGAAAGTGCTGAAACACTCCGAGAACCTGGCGGCGCTCATGGTTACCTATCCCTCGACCCATGGTGTTTTTGAATCATCCATCCGGAAGATCACCCGCCTGATACACGAACACGGCGGACAGGTGTATATGGATGGTGCCAATATGAATGCCCAGGTGGGCCTCACGAATCCGGCCATCATCGGGGCTGATGTTTGCCACCTGAACCTTCACAAGACCTTTGCTATCCCTCACGGAGGGGGTGGACCCGGCGTAGGCCCAATCTGTGTGGCTGCACAACTGGCCCCGTTCCTTCCAGGGAACCCCGTCATTCCCACAGGAGGCAAGAAGGCCATTACAGCCATTAGTGCTGCCCCATGGGGGAGTGCACTGGCCTGTCTCATCTCCTATGGGTACATAAAAATGTTGGGGGCAGCCGGACTGCAGAAGGCTACAGAAATCGCGATTCTCAATGCCAACTATATTAAAGAGCGTCTCGAAGGAAAATACCAGGTATTGTACACCGGCGAGATGGGCAGGGCGGCTCACGAAATGATCATAGACTGTCGTCCCTTCAAACAAAAGAACATTGAAGTTACCGATATAGCCAAGCGTTTGATGGATTATGGGTTTCATGCCCCTACTGTCTCTTTCCCTGTGGCAGGTACGATGATGATCGAGCCTACCGAAAGTGAAGGGTTATCTGAACTTGACAGGTTCTGTGATGCCATGATCTCGATAAGGGAAGAAATAGACGCAGTCAGTGAAGGAGACAATCAGAATGTATTGAAAAATGCACCTCACACCCTGGAAATGGTGACCTCAGACCATTGGGCCTTCCCGTATACACGACAGCAGGCCGCCTATCCTTTGCCTTACGTGAAGGAGAGCAAGTTCTGGCCCAGCATCAGGAGGGTAGATGAAGCCTATGGAGATCGTAATCTCATTTGTACCTGCGCCCCCATTGAAGCCTACGCCGATTCAGAATAACGGGCTAACGACCAGAACATTAGTTATATCCAAAGGATAAATAGGGCAAGAAATACAGGTAGAGGTAGGCTTGAACATCGTATTTAAGGGGTGAGGTATTTTTGTTTGGAAATAGTTTTGGCTAGATTACCACAGTATTAAAATACCTAGATTCATGAGTATTGCCATCACCGGTACCGGAAGCTACATCCCGGAAGTCCTGGTCCCTAACGAAGCTTTTGAAAGCAAGCACTTTCTCAACAGTGACGGCTCTTCATTTCCCCAATCCAATACGGTTATCATTGAGAAATTCAAGGCCATCACCGGCATACGCGAAAGGCGATATGCCAAGAATGAATTCAATGCCTCCGATCTGGCCTACCTGGCATCGAAAAATGCTCTGGAAGATGCCGGCATCAGTGGAGAGGACCTGGATTATATCATCTTTGCCCACAATTTCGGGGATGTCCCTTTTGGGTCCTCGCATGGGAATACTCTGCCCAGTCTGGCCACAAGGGTCAAGAACGATCTGCAGATCAAGAATCCGAAATGTGTGGCTTATGATCTGCTTTTTGGGTGTCCCGGATGGGTAGAAGGGATGATTCAGGCCTATGCCTTTATCAAAAGTGGGATGGCCAAGCGCTGCCTGGTTATCGGCGCCGAGACGCTGTCCAGGGTGGTTGATCCGCACGACAGGGACTCCATGATCTATTCCGACGGTGCGGGAGCCTGTATTATAGAAGAGAAGGAAGGCCAGGGAGAGATCCTGGCACATAATTCGGCAACATACGCCAATGAAGAGGCTTATTACCTGTTTCACGGCGCCTCTTACCACCAGGAAATCGGGGACGATCTGAAATACATCAAGATGTACGGTCGGAAGATCTACGAATTCGCGATCACTTATGTCCCAGGGGCCATGAAGGAGTGCCTGGATAAAATCGGGGTGTCCATAGACGAGGTTAAAAAGATCTTTATCCACCAGGCCAATGAAAAGATGGATGAGGCCATCGTAAAGCGCTTCTACCAGTTGTACGACAGGGAAATGCCGGAGAGGGTTATGCCCATGAACATCCATGTACTCGGGAACAGCTCCGTAGCTACGGTCCCAACCCTGTATGATATGGTGAGGAAGGGAAAAATGGAGAATCATCAGGTGAGCAAGGGGGATGTTGTTATCTTTGCCAGTGTCGGCGCCGGAATGAATATCAATGCCGTCGTTTACAGATATTAGGGCATGTACGAGAGCCATTATCCAAAAAAAAGATACCAGAAAACACTTTCCTTTTTACAAAAGCACATTCCCGAGAACGAGTCCATCCTGGACCTGGGTGTGGAGAATCCCTTCACTCAGATCATGAGGGATCACGGATATGCTGTAAGCAATACCGGAGGGGAGGATCTCGACCTCGACCTCTCTGCCATTCGTTCTTCCGATGCCTCAGTGGTAACGGCATTCGAAATTTTTGAACATCTCCTGGCGCCCTTTAACGCCCTTCAGGAGATCAGGGCCCGGAAACTGGTTGCCAGTATCCCCTTGAGACTTTGGTTTTCCCCGGCCTACAGAAGCAAGACCGATGAAAGGGACAGGCATTTTCACGAGTTTGAAGCCTGGCAATTCGACTGGCTCCTGGAGAAGACAGGGTGGAAGATCATCGATTCCCAGAAATGGACCCATCCTGTGAAGAAGATCGGGCTTAGACCCATTTTAAGGTATTTTACACCGAGGTACTACATCGTATACGCTGAGCGTTTTAAATCCTGAACCTCCTTGCAATGGCCCAGAATCCTTCTTATTATATTGTGATCCCGGCCCATAATGAGGCCCGTTTTCTCGCAGACGCCCTGGAAAGTGTGGTCAGTCAGACGATCAAACCGAAAAAAGTTGTGGTTGTCGATGATCATTCCACGGACGGGACCGCTGGGATCATCAAGACCTATGCTGAGAAATACAACTGTATCCAAGGGGTAAAAAAAGAATCTTCGGACGAGCATCTTCCCGGGAGTAAGGTAGTGGCTGCATTTAATGCGGGCATGGCTATTCTTGATGAGGATTATGATTTTCTGGTGAAGCTCGATGCCGACATCCTGCTGCCACCCGATTATTTTGAAAAGATCTCCGCGATTTTCAGGTCATCCGAAAAAATAGGCATAGCAGGCGGTTTTGCCTATGAACAGGACAGAAATGGACAATGGATCCTGAACCACCCCATGGACAAGGACCATGTGAGGGGTGCTTTCAAGGCGTATTCCAAAAAGTGTTTTGACGCTATGGGCGGACTGCGGGAGGCCATGGGCTGGGATACCGTAGACGAACTGCTAGCCCGTTTTAATGGATTCGAAGTGAGAACGGAAGAGACTCTGAAGGTAAAACACCGCAGACCCATTGGAGATGCCTACAATGCCAAAGCGAGAAGGTCCCAGGGCAGAGCCATGTACCTCATGCGATACGGCCTGGTGATCTCCAGTATCGCCTCCTTAAAAATGGCCTGGAAAAATCGAAAGATCAAGATCATCAGCGACAATCTGAGCGGTTATTGGGAGGCAAAAAAGAAGGAACAAGCCTTTATTGTAACCCCTGAAGAAGGAAAATTCATCAGGAATCTCCGCTGGAAACGAATTCTTGGAAAACTAATCTAGGACCGCTTCAATGGGCGTTCCAGTGGTCCCATTTGGAAAAGACATTCCCAAAAGGGCTGAAATGGTTGGGGCTATATCAGGGATCTCCGTACGCTCGGTGGTGCTTCCCTGAGGTATCCCTTTACCGAAAAACAACAGGGGCACATGGGTGTCGTAAATATAGGGTGAACCGTGGGTAGAGCCTGTTCTGGAGTAATAGACCACGGCCGGGTCCAAAACGAGCAGGACATCACCTGACCTCTTCTGGTTGTAGCCATTTTGAATAATATAGGGGACACCCCGGCTGTACTCGTTCGTCTCCATCTGATGGCCCGTAAACACCCGACTGATACCCTCGTAACCCAGCAATTCCTGGGCGATTTTGTACTGCACATCTTCCAATTCCATATCCAGACTGCGGATCACATCGTGATCCAGGAAGAACTGGGCATTGCTGTAATTCCTGATCAGTTTTGCATCTCCGAAGGTATAGGACATGAATTCCCTGAATTTTGCAGACATCGACTGAGAATCCATGTAGCCAGCGGGCAGTTTCTGATCTTTCAGATAGGCGGGCACATCCACAGCCCCATGGTCTGAGGAAAGGAATACCAGATATTCCCCTTTGCCCACTTTCTGATCGAGCTGCTTTAACAATCTTGCCAGGTCCTCGTCAAGACGGAGATAGGTGTCCTGAATTTCCTTGGAATTGACCCCAAATTGATGGCCGACATAATCCGTGCTCGAATAGCTGATCGCAAGGAAATCAGGGATCGCATCCTTGCCTAAATCTTCCCCTTCCAGGGCGGCAAGGGCGAAATCCGTGGTCATGCTGTTGCCATAGGCCGTATTTCTCAGAAGGTCGAATTGACCATTACTCTCCCAGAGTTTTGGAAGATCGTGAGGGAAGACAGGGGCCGACTCACCGGAAAATGCTCCTTCATAAGGGTTGTTGTCGGGTCCGCTTTCCAGATACACGTTTATATTCTTTAAAGTATTCCAGGTCTTCTTATACTTTTCCACGGCATCTGAAGCATTGAAGTCCCTGACCCATTTAGGTAGCTCGTCCATGTAATAGGAACTGCTGATCCAATCGCCATCCAGTCCGCCATTGTACCAGTAAGCCGCATTGGCCATGTGTCCTCCGGGCAGTACAGCTCCCCTGTCTTTCAAGGCCAGGGCAATTACTTTTCCCCTTTTTTGAGTAAACAGCCGGAGTTCATCTGTCACGGTAGAAACCGTCATCCAGTGGGGCGACATCTTACCGGTTCCGGCCGAGGTACCCACAGAAGTATACCTCTCATCGGAAGCGCAGTAGACCACCTGCCCGGATTCTTTATCATACCAGTTGTTCCCTATGACCCCATGAACAGAAGGGGTGGTGCCGGTATAAATTGAGGCATGTCCCGGTCCGGTAGTTGTAGGAGCATAGTTGTAATGGTTGTTCTTACAGTTGAATCCTTCACTGACCATCCTTTTAAAACCCCCATCCCCATAGTGTTCCCAGAATCGGGTCAGGTAGTCGTATCGCATCTGGTCGGCCACGATCCCGACGATGAGTTTAGGCGTTGTTTTGATCGGCTTAGTCCGAGATTCCTGGGCTGAGACAGACACAGGTAAAAGCCCGGTCAGCAAGAAGGAAATGAGCAAGGAAAAGAAGTATTTTTTCATAAAAAATGGCATGTCTCCAAAAATAACTAATTAAACCCTATTAATCTTAAATGAGGTTTATTACAAGGGTAATATTGTTATTTTTACAGCAAGAAGCGTACCACTGCTTATGAATTATGTATCCTCTATAGGAAGCTATTCCATAATGATCCGCGAGGTTTTCAAGAAGCCGACCAAATGGCCTATAATGAAGTCCCTCATTTTAAAGGAAATCGATGAACTCATCTATGGTTCTATGGGGATCATCATCTTCATTTCCTTCTTTATAGGGGGAGTTGTGGCCATTCAGACCGCCTTGAACATCAGCAACCCTTTGATCCCCAGAAACCTGATCGGGTTTGCCACCAGGCAGTCTGTCATCCTGGAGTTTGCCCCTACGTTTACCTCCATCATAATGGCCGGGAAAGTAGGTTCCTATATAACCTCGAGCATAGGGACCATGCGGGTAACCGAGCAAATAGACGCCCTAGAGGTCATGGGGGTGAACTCCCTCAATTATCTCGTATTCCCCAAGATCATCGCCATGTTCCTCTACCCTTTTGTGGTGGCCATCGCCATGTATATAGGAATCCTGGGCGGATGGATCGCTGGTGTTTTCGGAGGATTCAGCTCCAGTGCTGATTTTGTGGAAGGCCTGCAGCTCGACTTCATCCCCTTTCATGTCACCTACTCCTTCATAAAGTCGGTGGTTTTTGCATTTGTCATCGCCACCGTGCCGTCATTCCACGGCTACTATATGAAAGGAGGCGCCCTGGAAGTGGGTAAAGCGAGTACTACGGCATTTGTCTGGACCAGCGTGGTGATCATTATCCTGAATTACATCCTCACTCAACTCCTGTTAGGCTGATGATAGAAGTAGAGAACTTACATAAATCGTTTGGAGAACATCATGTGTTGAAGGGGATTACTACCACCTTCGAAAAAGGGAAAACCAACCTGGTCATAGGCCAGAGTGGGTCGGGGAAGACGGTCTTTCTCAAATGTCTCCTTGGCCTCTTCTCTCCCGATCAGGGAAAGATCATCTACGATGGTCGGGTATACTCTGAGCTGGAACCCCGGGAACAAAGAGACCTGAGGCAGGAAATGGGTATGGTATTTCAGGGCAGTGCGCTTTTCGATTCCATGACCGTAGAGGGCAATGTGATGTTTCCTCTCGATATGTTTACCAAGCAAAGTCAGTCCGAGATGCTGGACAGGGTCAATTTTGTACTCAAAAGGGTAAATCTGATCGATGCCAATCACAAATACCCCTCAGAACTTTCGGGTGGGATGAAAAAACGTGTAGCTATTGCCAGGGCTATCGTCATGAATCCCAAATATCTCTTCTGCGATGAACCCAATTCGGGTCTGGACCCGAAAACTGCCATCCTGATCGATAACCTGATCCAGGAGATCACCGAGGAGTATAACATCACCACGGTGATCAACAGCCATGATATGAATTCGGTCATGGAGATAGGGGAAAAGATCATTTTCCTGAAAGATGGTTTTAAGGAATGGGAAGGTTCGAACAAGGAGATTTTCAAGACGGACAACAAAGCCGTGACTAACTTTGTCTATTCCTCCGAGCTCTTCAAAAAGGTGAGGCAAATGTACCTGGAAGAGCGCGATTAATCCTGCCAGGACTTAACTTCCACTTTGGGATCCTTGAGCCTTACTTTGAGCCAATCGTTCAGCTTTTTGGACTCTGCACTGGTCTGATCCACCCGGGCACCTTCCTTCCATTTGACCTCAAACACAGGAATAGTGTCCATGGATTTAAAATCCGTCCTGATCACATAGGAAAAGGACAGTTTTTCCAGGTTGTCGTAATGGGTCCTGGCTTCGGCACTGATATCATTGAAGGGTATTTGTTTCTTGGCAAAAGTGCTCAGTTCGGACAATTCCTGTTCCAGGAGTCTGATCCGCTCGTCCTTAGACAGCAATTCTGCTTTTTTGGCCTCGTACAACTCGTTGACATAATTGAATTTCTGTTCTGAGTCGTCCTGCCCTCCCTGAAGGATCTTCAATTCCGTATTCTCGAGTTTCGAGTATGATCTCATCTGGGTCCTCCAGGTGTCTATCACATTTTCGGGAATGGACTCATCCCCCATGGTCACCAGTTCTATGGTCGACACCCCATCGGGATTGTATTCGATCTCCGTCAGGTTTTCCATATACCTGCCCCTGTCCTTGAACTGGTATATTCCGATTGTTTTGTGGATAAGATCATTGGCCTGATTCATAAACCTGGATTCCTGGAAGACATTGTAAAAAGTGATCCCAGCAGGGATCATCACCAGGAGGGCTACCAGGGAAGCCACCCTTCCAATAAAACGCCTCCTGGCAGAATTGGCATACCTAACCATAGGGAAGCGCAAGAGCTTTAATACGAGGAAGGTCGCTAAGCCGATAAAAATGGTGTTGATGATAAAGAGGTACATAGCCCCGGCGGCAAAGGAAAAGTTTCCTATAGCAAGGCCAAATCCCACCGTACAAAGGGGTGGCATCAGGGCCGTTGCGATGGCCACACCGAAGATCACACTGGCCACCGTACCTTTCTTAGCACGGGCGATTACCAGGGCAAGCCCGCCAAAAAATGCGATCAGGACGTCCCTGATATCCGGTTTGGTCCGCGCAAGCAATTCCGAGGATTCATCCCGAAGGGGAAAGAATTCAAAAAAGAGATAGGCGGTCAGGACACTGAGTACCACCATGACCGTAAAATTCCGCAATGCCCTTCTGAGCGTATCGATGTCATTGACCGCCAGGGAGAGTCCGATACCCAGGATCGGGCCCATAAGCGGACTGATAAGCATGGCTCCGATGACCACTGCGGTGGAGTTGGCATTCAACCCCACGGAAGCTATGAAGATAGAACAGACCAGGATCCATGCCGTATGTCCTTTAAAGGGAATATCGGCAATGATCGCTTCCTTGGTGCTGTCCTTATCCGTATTCTTACGAATGTCCAGCAATTCTGAAAGGAATTTTCGGGTTGACCCCAGTAACCCCCTGAATTCCTGTTTTACATCCTCAACACCGTCCAGGTCGTCTTTCTGTCCCGGATTCCTGCCTGTTTCCATAGTAGTAATTACACTTAAACGTATCCTTCTCCAAATGTAGCTTTTGTTTTTGAAACTATCGCCTTAATATCCTGTTCCTTTGACTTGGGAACGATCATCAATACATGCTCCTGGTCTACGATAATATAGTCCTCCAGGCCTTCTATGACAGCCAGTTTCCCTTCGGGCAGGCGAACCATATTACCCCTGGCTTCCGTTTCCAGCATGTGGCCATTGACCAGGGCATTTCCTTTGGGATCTTTGTCTAGTTTGTCGTAGAGGGAACCCCAGGTCCCCAGATCATTCCAGTCAAACGAAGCAGGCAGGACGTAGATCGCATCCGACTGTTCCAGGATGGCATAATCAATGGATATGTTTTCTGCCTGAGGATAATGCTCCCGGATAAAGCCGGCTTCTTTATCCGTATTATAGCTATCCAGGCCTTTGGCGAACAATTCGTACTGGTCGGGCTGATATTTTTCAAAAGCCCTGACAATAGTATGGGCACTCCACATGAAAATTCCAGCATTCCAGAGGAAATTCCCCTGCTCGAGGAAGGATTTTGCGGTCTCGTAATCGGGTTTTTCCCTGAATTGCCTTACCTTCTTTTGTTCTTTACCGGACGACTTATCGTATTCGATGTAACCGAATCCCGTGTTCGGAAAAGAGGGTTTAATCCCAAGCGTGCAAAGCACGTCCCCTTCCTGACAGACCTGAAAACAATGTTGTACGTCACTGGCAAATGCAGCCTCGTCCTCTATCCAGTGGTCACTGGGCGCAACCACCATCAGTGCGTCCGGATTCATCTTACGGATCTTCAGAGCAGCATAGAGTATACAAGGGGCTGTATTGCGCATGGCGGGTTCCAGGACCACCTGCTCTTGTCTGATCGTAGGGAGTTGTTCCAGGACCAGATCGTTGTAGCGCTCATTGGTCAGGATGAGGATATTCTCTGTGGGGATAAAACTGTTCAGTCTTTTAAAGGTCCTTTGAATCAGGGTATCTCCGGTCCCCAGCATATCGTGGAACTGTTTGGGGTTTTGGGTTGTGCTCACAGGCCAGAACCTGGACCCTACACCTCCTGCCATTAATACGGCATAGTAATTTTTATTTTTCATGTTCCTTTTATTTAACAACTTCAACTTCGGCATTTGGTTGAAACAAATACAACCTTCCCGAACCTATTTCAACACATTGAAAACGCTTCACCTTGCGTTGACCCTTTTTAAAGGTACGTCCATTTTTTAAACGAAAAACAGTACCCTGCGGGAGTTCTATCAGAATGGATTGATCCGATGGCGGATCAAATTCTTTCAAAGCTATGGCTAAGTGAGCATCCGTGCTGCTGCTGGCCTTTGGGTTCCTGAAATGTTTAGCCAGGAGGGGCAAAAGTGACGTCGGGAAGATCTCCGGTCTGAGAAAGGGAAGCATTAGGTGTTGAAAGGTGTGCTTCCATTCCCTGCCATGAGGTTTAATACGCCTGCCATAGGATTCAAAGGCTACCAGGTGAGCTATCTCATGGATCAGGGTAATGAGAAACCTGTACGGGTTTGGGGTTGCATTTACAGTGATCTGGTGGGACCCATCGGGCAGCAAACGGTAATCCCCATGCCGGGTCATCCTTTCATTCACCACCTTAAGGTGCACCCGGTGGGTACGGATAAGATCAAAACAAGGTGTTACGGCCGAATGCGGCAGGTATCTTTCCAAAACACGGTTCATCGGAAACAAAAATAAAGGTTCTCGCAAAAGGAAATACGCTCGAACAGAAAAAGAGTCCTAATTCAGGGGGTAGAACTGGAGACCTGCAGGATTTTTCCGTTGTATAGGTGCTGACCTGTCAGGGCAAAATCCATGATGTATTTCGCCATTTGCATTGCTGTTACCGGTGCTTTATACCCGGGAAATGCCTCCTCGAGCATTTCCGTTTGTACCGCACCGAGGGCCAGGACATTAAAAGAAGGGCCGCTCTCCTTGTATTCCTCTGCAAGCAGCTCAGAAAGTGTAATCACCGCCCCCTTGCTGGAGCTGTATGCCGAAAGACCGGGGAATTTGGCGCTTCCCTGTACGCCACCCATGGAACTGATGGTTACCACATGCCCTTCTGACTGCATAAAGGGAAGTACAACCCTGGTAAGGGCCGCTACTCCAAAAACATTCACCTGATAGACCGAGAGAAAATCATCGGTAGATGTTTCCTCAAAAGGCTTATTGATCAGCATGCCTGCATTGTGGATGAGGACATCAACACCTTTCCACTGCTCTCCTAAGAATTGCCTGACCGTTTCCAGGGATGATTCCTTGGAAATGTCAAAGGAAAAGCAATGAATGTTCTTGTGCTTCAGGGCTTTGATCGGTTTGTCGTTCCGCGACAGAGCCAGAACCTGATGACCTGCATCTGCGAAAAGTTGAGCGAGTTCGTAGCCTATCCCTCTGCTGCAGCCGGTAATGATGACATTTGCCATTAGTTGAGTTTTAGTTCCCTGTCTTTTGAAATCGCGATTCCCTCCACCACCGGGATCATCTTATTGACCACCCTGGCCATATGCCCATAGTCCATCAACTCTGCCTCATCCCCTACTTGGTGGTAATGATCGAAATTAGTAAAATCAAAGGTAGAGAAGGTATGGGAAGGAATGTTCAATTTTTCGAAAAAAGGATAGTTATCAGAACGCTTAAAGAGGTTGTAGCTTTCTGCTGTGGGTAAAAATCCTACGACCTTCTCCCCGGCATGGGCATTGGCCACGCTAGCGAGATTAGACTTGTTATAACCCGTTACATAGACCAGATAATCCTTGTTTTGCAAT
>NZ_JBFGBM010000074.1:0-11719 GCF_041567615.1 Muriicola sp. | reverse complement strand
GTGGTATGTGCGCAGTATCGCTTTTGATCAGCTAGACCCCTATGGGCTGGAGGATTATTATACGGACAGCCTGTACAGTAAACTCAGGGAGGTCATACAGTTGAATAAGGAGCATGAAACTCGCGTTTCACTTTCCACCCTGAATCATCAGCTGTCCCTGGAGTTTTACAGCCTTGATGGGAAGCTGGTGGTCTTTACGGATACGGGAATGGAGTGGTTCAGGGAGATCCGGAAAGGGGAACGGAAACTGGTGTCAGGAAGGCTCACCTCCTCCTACCGGGTCATGATGCTCCTCGAAGACGGTTTCTGGAGGGTAAGGCATATGGAAGAGATACCAAATCCGAGCAATGATGGTGCTTCGGAGAGTAGTACAGGCCCTGCCAGTATGAGGCATGTCAATGGGCTGAATTACTACCCTGCCCAGTCTCCCTGGGATACTTTTGGGGATGATTTCGATACCGGGACGCTTGCCGGGGATTTTGAAAAGATCAGTGCGATGAAACTCAACACCCTCCGGATCTTTATCCCCTATGAGGATTTCGGGGCTGCTTCCGTTAAGCCGGAAAAGCTTCAAAAATTACTCAGGTTAATGGACCTGGCCGATGAAGCCGGATTAAAGGTGCTGGTGACCCTCTTCGATTTCTACGGGAACTACGACCTGATGGACTGGACCCGCACGCACAGGCATGCTGAGACCCTCGTGGGGGCACTGAAGGATCACCCGGCCTTACTGGGCTGGGATATCAAGAATGAGCCGGATCTCGACTTTGATTCCCGGGGCAGGGCAGAGGTCCTGGACTGGCTGGAAGAGATGATAAGGCAAGTCAAGAAGTGGGATAAAGTACATCCTGTAACGATCGGGTGGTCTTCCCCTACGGCAGCGGGACATCTCTATGAACACCTGGATTTTGTCTCATACCATTACTATGAGGATCCTGAGATCTTTGAGGCCTCCCACAAAGAACTGCTGAGGGAAATTGGGAATAAACAGGTGGTGATCAGCGAGTTCGGATCTTCATCCTACAGCGGGGTATGGAATTTCTTTTCGGGTTCTGAAGAATCCCAGGCAGCCTATTATCAAAAGATGGTCACCGCTTTAAAAGGCCGGGACCTCCCTTTCCTTTCCTGGACGCTCTATGACTATAAACAGGTGCCGTCAAAGGTGGTGGGTCGCTTACCCTGGAGGAAAGCTCCCCAGCGCCATTTCGGACTCATTGACAAGGAAGGAAAGGAAAAACCAGCCTTTAGGGTTATAGCGTCGGCTTCCCATAAATGAAATGGGCGCCATTACGAGAATGACACCCACTTCTACTTAACCTAACCTTTGCGTTTAGTACGGTTTCGGCTCCTCCTTTTTCAGGACGGATTCCAGAGATATTTTTTCAGGCAGGTTTTTAAATCGGATCGCTTTAAAATAATCCGTGTACATCTTTGTGATCTCAGACATCGGCAGGGAGCACGCAGCCTTGTAATTGGTCTTGCCGAGGGCTATCCTGTACGCATCATCTTCCAGAATCCTCTGGATAGCATCTGCCAGGGACCCTGTGTTGTTTGGCTCGAAGAACTCACCGGAATATCCTTCCTCCCTGATGAGGATTCCCAGGTCGCCCAGGTCGGGCAGGGCAACAGCCTTACCATAGCTCCCGGCCTGGTGGAGTACACCCGAACTGCCGGTGGTTGAGGTATAGGGGAATACAGCTACGGCACTCTCCCCAAAGATGGTGGGAACATCCTCCTCGGCTACATATCCCGTAAACCGCAGTTGAGACACATGCGCATAACGTTTTGCCATTTCTTCCAGATATCCGGGTGTGTTCGGACTGTCTGTACCGGCGATCACGATCTCGATATCTTCAGAACTGCGTTTTCTGATCATTTCCACAGCTTCAATGAGGACCTCCACGCGTTTGTAGGTTCCGAATTTGCCAAAAGCCATTACCTGTTTGGGTCCTTTTGGGAGGCTGTAGTCCGGTTCAGGCGGGGTTTCAAAGGATCCATGGGGGATGAGGGCGATATTCCTCGCCTTGTATTTATTTTCAAGGATGGTGACGTATTTGCTGATCGTCACGGCCACTACGTCTGAGGCCAGGACAAATCGGGTCAATATACTCCCGATAAAGTTGTAGACCTTCTGCAGGAGTTTGTTCTGAGTGATCCCTGCATTTTCCAGATCTACCTGCTCCAGGATGTTGTGGATGAGGGAGATGGTCGGGATCCCCTGGATCCTGCAAAAGAAAGGGGCGAGTAACCCGAGTGCCGCAGGCACTTTTTTATCTCCGAATTTCAGGAACTGAAGGTTGAACAGGACCGCATCGGGTTGGGTTTGGCGGACTGCTTTCAGAATTCCAAAAAGGCTGAAGTAGTTGTTGAAATCCCAGGCCTCCCTGACGGTGATCTTACATCCCTTCTCTTCAAAGGAAAGATTTTTTTCTTCCGCTGTACGATCTGTAATGAGTACGATCTCATCGACTTCTTCCTGCAGGCGAAAATGCTTTACCAGGTGATAGCCGTACTCGGTAAGGGTGACCTTACTCGGGGGATAGGCGGTTACAATGGCTAGTTTCATAGGTTAAGTATTTTACTTGTTTTTACGGGACAAATATCCTTTAAAAGTACCGGTGAAATTGGCCATATCTGTTGAGCGCAGAGCTCCTGTAGACGAATGGAAAATACTTGTCGGTCAATGGTTTTTGGTTCCCGAAATTTGCCTTTCCCTGCGGTGTCTCTAAAAAAGAAAAAGGACCAGTCTGCAATCCTAAAAACTGGTCCTTTTAGAGCCTGTGATCTCATTGTCAGCTTCTTTTTCTCAGAATGAAGAACATCAATTGCGAACCCAACAGCAAGAGCATGATCATGATCTGGACCTGGACGACTTGTTCCAGGGAAGCGTGAAACAGTCTGATCGCGGCTATCTGGGAAAGCCCCAGTAAGCCGGATATGACCACAGGCACGTAACGGTCTAATGACAAGAAATAGTAGGTAAAGATATTTCCAATGGCAAACAGGGCGGTAGCCAGGGCGTATTCCCACAGCAGGTCCGCCATGGATAAATAAGCCTCTCCGAACATCAGCTGAATGATCAGTTCGGGAAACAGATAGCACCCCAGGACGATACTCAAGGCGAGGAGGGAGATGTACCCCACATACCTGAAGAGTACCGGGGTGGTCGATTCTCCCTTCTTCTCTCTCTGCACCACCTCCGGGAGCAGGAGCATCACGAAGATCCAGGCAACAAAGTAGACGACCCTGCCAATAAGGGCAAGGGAGGCATACAAACCTGCTTCGGACGATTCGAAGTAATGTTTGACCATTAGGATATCACTGTTGTTTATGATGATCTGGGTGATTTCATATCCCAGGGTCAGGATAAAAAAACGGTTTACCCTGCGGACGAGGTTTTTACGCAACCCTGAGGGTTTGGCGATGGATATATTCTTGAAATTCGAAGGTATCAGGCCAAAGAGAAAGGAAAACGCAATGCCAATCCCGACGGATAAAGCCGGATCCCAGGGGCAAAAAAGGACAAAACCCAGGGTGATGAGAAGCCTGCTCCACATTTCGGTCTGGTAGGAAAGGGAGAGGAAATTAAAATTTTGATGTCCCTGGTAGGTCCCCCGGTTCACACTCATCACAAAATAGAGGGGGATGCCAAACCCCAGGGCGATAAACATATAAGGAGACTTGGTCTGAAATATCCCTTGCAAGTCCTTGGCAAAATACACAAATACAGAAGCGACCAGCAGTCCTGCAACCAGGGCTTGTTTATAGGTGCGGTTGCGGAAATTCTCCCAGTCCGTCCCGGTAAAGATCACCGCAAATTTGGTGGTGGCCAACTGGAAGGTCATTCCCAAAAAGGAAAGTACCAGGAGAAGTGTTACGAGAAGGGCGGCATCCGCATAGGCCTCAGGACCCAGAATCCTTCCCAGCAAGATGTTATAGAGGTAGTTTCCTCCGTTCACCAGGAGGATACTTCCCATAAAGACCTGCTCCGGGCTTATTTTCTTCAGGAGATATTTAAATGAGGTCATTGCTGAGGATATAAGAAGTTCTCGTCTGTTGCATAGTGCGCTTTACAGAATCATTTTGTCTGCCAATGATGGTCAGGACCTTATTGGAAGTTGCAGCCTGGCGATATTCCCGCTCGAGGATTTTTGTGCTGAGAGGATCTATGCTCTCCACGCGGTCCAGGGAAAGGATCAGATGGTCTTTATAATTCTTTGTCAAATCCAAATGCCTGCTCAAACTATTCATATTCTGGGCATTGAGATGCCCACGGACCTCTATCAATTCATTGTTCGCTGTAATCATTAAAGCCATAATTGAAGGTTTTAGGTTAAGTATTCTTTTGAACTTATGAGGTCAAAGATCAGTTCATCTGACGTTTATTTTTGGCCCTCTGGGGCGGACGGCGAATTACTGTAGACGAATGGACATTCTCGCACTTCCGGTGCGGAAGGAGTCGCCGTAACTTTACCATATCAAATTAAATCACTTTAAAAGGTATCATTATGTCATCTGTAGTTCTGGGATATTTATACAAGGGGCGGCAATTTCAATTTGCCTTGAGACTGCTCCTGACATTGATCTTAGATGCAATGACCATTTTAGGTACCCTTCAAAATTTTCTATAGTGAACATGAATTAGACAAAATTCTATAGGCGTTTGATTCGAAACCGTGATTGCGCCCACCTTTAAAACTTAACCTATGCGACTTTACCTGACAATTTCAGTACTTCTTATCTCTGCCTTTACCTTGTATGGGCAGGGGAGCATGAATGAGGGCTTCCACCTTCTGGATTCCGGAAATTTTGCCGGTGCAGAGGAATTTTTTGACGCCTATCTTCGGGAAGCCCCCGAGAACAAAACGGCATTGATCTGTTATGGAAGGGCTGTCGGACTCAACGGGAACCCCACAAAGGCGATCTCCCATTTTGAGGCCCTGAAAGAACAGTACCCCGGGGATCTGGAGGTCGACCTTAATTTTAACGAAGCTTTTCTGTGGGATGGCCAATTCGAAAGGGCCAGGCCCCTCTACGAATCCCTTGTAAACATATATCCCGAATCTTTCGCCTCTGTCCTCGGATATGCCAATACACTCAGCAATCTGAAAGAATATCCTATGGCCCTCAGATGGATCGAAAAAGCCATTGCGCTCGACAGTGCAAATACCAGTGCGAGGCTCTCCATAAAATATATCAGGTTGGGTTACGCAGACAGCCTTATTAAGAAAAAAGAGTATAGCCGGGCAGAGGAGCTCCTGAAGGAGAACTTCATCGATTTCCCCTCAGACCGGGAGACGCTGATCAGCCTCGCCAACCTCTACCTTATAAAGAAGGAGACGGACAAAGCGAGACAGTCTTTTCTCTCCGTGGCGACTACTGCCCCGGATTCCGTCAGGGCCCTGAACGGACTCTCCCTGGTGGCCCATTTGGATCGCAACGAAAAACAGGCCCTCCGTTACGCAGAAGAAGGATTATCCAAGTCCCGAGTGATCACTGATGTGGTCCTGGGTCACCGTACACGCGAACGCTATATACAGGCCCTGATCTGGAATGGAAGGTACACCCGGGCAGGATATCAGATCGATAGCCTGGAACAGGTGTTACCGGAGGAAAGCTGGGTAAAGGCCCTTCGTGCCACCCTGGGAATGTATACCGGAAAGTTCGATAAGGCTATAAGCGAATACCGCCAAATCCTGGCTACAGACAGCACTTCATTTGACGGCAACCTGGGCAATGCCAATGCACTTTTCGCTTCAGACCGGCCTCTTAATGCTTACCGGGCAGCTTTCCGTACCCTGACCTACTATCCGGGCCAGGCCGATGCCCAGGCACTGCTTGAAAAGATCAATGAGAAGTATATTGCTTCCGTTGAGGAAAAGCCTTTCTACGCGTTTGACAATGGCAACAACATTGCTTATGGGAATCAGGTCAGCCTGCAACTTCCATTTTCAACTAAATTCAGGACACAGCTCTCGTATCTCTACCGGGAAACTGAGAATACCCTATCGGGGAACCGGGCCCTTTCCCATGTGGTCTTGGCCGGACTCACCTACACCCTCATGCCCAATACCCGCGTAAAAGCCAATGCCGGTTTCAACATTTCTCAATCCGAAGCCGGGGGATATACCCAGCCGGTGGTCGATCTCCGCTTTCAGTTCAAGCCCTTTCGCCTGCAGAATGCGGAGCTGGGATACAGAAGGGAAGTACAGAGTTTCAATGCAGACCTTATTGAGAGGGAGATCGTGATGAATCATCTGGGGCTTAACTACAACCTCAGTACCACGATGGGTCTGGGCTGGTACACCCAGGTCATGCATACTGCACAGACCGATGGGAACAGCCGTAACCTCATCTTCACTTCCCTTTATTACAATCTCTTGAAGACCCCGGCTGTTAAAACCGGGATCAACTTCCAGTATATCTCGTTTGCAGAACAGCTGCCCCAACTCTACTTCAGTCCTGAAAAATACCAGGCTGTGGAAGTATTCGGGGAGTTCAATGGGTCCTTGTCTGAAATGACAAATTTCAGATTCAATGGGGCCTTTGGGTTGCAGCAGGTAGAGGATGACCCTCAATCTGCCGTATTCAGGCTGGAAGCCGGAATAAAGCACCGGTTCTCCAAGAGGTTAGGAGCTGAGTTGTACGGAAAATATAGCAATATAGCCTCGGCTACTGCTGCAGGTTTTGAATTTACAGAGATAGGGATCGCTTTCAGGTGGAACCTCAAGGAAGTCCCTCTGTATTACAAGAAAATGCTCGCCCGCCTCTAAGGCTAGAGGAGGTTCAACCTCCGCATCAATTCGGGCCTGTTAGACCGGCTGATGGGGATCACATTCTTCTCGATCAGGACGCTATTGTCTTCAATGTCGATGATCTTCGTGAAATTGATGATATAAGACCTGTGGATCTGCAGAAAGAGATGGGCAGGTAATTTTTCCTTGATCTTTTTCAAGGTGTTGTGGACCCGGTAGTCTTCCTTCGTGGTCTTCACATCGATATAGTCGCCCTTGGCTTCAATAAATAAAATGTCCTCAAATTTGAGTTTGATCAGGCGGCGGTCGATGTTGATATAGAGTTCATTTCCAAGCCCTGAGGAGGCGGTATCCGCTCCCTGGGCCGGCTGTGCAGTCAGGGAATTCTTTACTTTTTGGATGGATTTGGCGAACCGTTCCTGGGTAATGGGTTTGACCAGGTAATCCACAATGGCCTCGTATTCGTAGGCCTCAATGGCAAACTCAGTATCCGACGTAGTCAGGACCACCTTAGGGGGATTCTTGAGGGTCTGTACAAAGTCGATCCCTGTGAAACCCGGCATATGGATGTCCAGGAAAACGAGATCGATATTTTGTTGATTCAGGAATTTGATGGCATCGATCGCATTGGAGAACTCTTCGATGACATCGAGCTCCGGGGTTTTGGCACAGAGCTGGGAAACAATGGCCCTGGCGGCTGCTTCATCGTCAATGATAATGCATGTCATGGTCAAATGGTCTTTAAGTACTTTTCAATCGTTTCCAGGATCTCCCGGAAGGCTTCGGACAGGTCGGAATTACCTTGGCGCAATCCCTCTTCATAGTCAACCGCTATGCCATAACCTTGCTCCAGCCCGAGAATATTCAGTTTGTGTTTCAATTTATGAACCATAAGGGCCGTATCATGCAGGCGTTTCTCTTGCAATGCCTTTTCATACTCCTTTTTCTCCCCCGGGAATTCATCCTTCAAGATAGTAATAAATTTATCTTCGAAAGCGGTATCACCTCCGGCGAGTTGTTTGATATAGGAGAGATTGGGTTGTTCCACATCTATTTTTTTAAGGTGAAGAAGAACGTGGTCCCTTGACCTACCTCGCTTTCCAGCCAGATTTCACCCTGGTAGAGGTCTATGATTTTCTTTACGATAGACAATCCAATCCCCGTAGAGCGTTCTTCGTTGCCGATGGATTGAAATATTTTAAAGATTTTTTCGTGGTATTCCTCAGGGATGCCCACGCCGTTATCCCTAATGTAAAATTCCCAGTGATCCTTTTCTTCCTTTACCCCAATGGCAACGATCCCTTCTTCCTTATCGATATTGGTAACGGCATTACCGATCAGGTTCTGAAAGAGTTGGTGCATCTTGGTGGCATCTGCTTCAAGGGTGGGGAGAGGATCCATGATAATGACATTCACGTGATCGGGGATAAAAATAATCTCCCTGATCTCGTTCACCACAGTATTCAGGTCTACAGGAGAATTCTCCAGGGATTCACTCTTGATACTGGAGTATTTTAAGATGCCGTCAATCAGCTTGTCCATCCCTTCGACTTTTTCCTGCATCATTTGCAGGTTGTAAATCCCAGCGTCGTCCAGCTTATCCTTGTAATCATCGTAGAGCCATGTAGCCAGGGCACTGATACTCCTCAGGGGAGATTTCAGGTCGTGGGAAACTATATGGGCGTATTCCTGCAGCCCCTTATTGCTTTCTTCCAGCTCCGCCAGCAGTTCTTCCTTTTGTATTTCAAGGTTTTTCTGGGCGGTGATATCGAGGTGGATACCGATGGAACCTATCACTTTACCAGCCTCATCATATCTCGGTGCCCCGCTCACCAGCCAGTGTTTTTCCTTTCCTGATTTGGCCAGTACCTTTATTTCATACGAATTAGACCTGCCTTTGAGGCGTTCTTTCCCTTTTTCCTCGATCAGGTTTTTTTCACGGACCTTGAGAATATCGGCTGCTTTGGAACCCAACAATTCTTTTTCGGAGTACCCGCTCATGGTACAGAAACTCTGGTTGACCAGTTGGATTATGTCTTCATTGTCTACTTCGACCAGACCGAGGTTCATATTGGCGATGATGCTCCAGTACTTTTCTTTTTGTGCTTCAATATTCCTTTTGTAGTTCTTTCTGAGGGTCACATCCTGGTAGGTCCAAAGGTGGCCCTTGTATTTTCCGTCGCTGAAAATGGGGATGTAATCCCTTTCCAGGATTCTCCCATCCTTCATTTTCAATTCATCGGAAAGCACCAGTTTTTTGGATTTCAGGACCTTTTCAATCCTTTTCACAAAACCTTCAGGATCCGCAAAATGGTGTTTGCTCTCTTCGGCAGCGTTCGAGCAGTCGGCCCCTTTCAACTGATCCGGGGACACCGGTATCTGAAAGAGGTCACAGAACATCTGGTTGGTCAGGGATATCTTTCTGTCCTCGCTCTCGAGCAGGACGCCCGTCTGCAGGTTGGAGATCAGGGTAGCCAATCGGTTCTGAGAGGCCCTGATCTGTTCTTGTGCCTCCATCTCCCCGGTGATGTCGCGTATGATCCCCTGGGCCGCGATGGGGTTTCGGTCCTTGTCATAGATCATACTGCTGTTGACCTGCACAAATCGGGTCGACCCGTCCTTGAGGAAGATCCTGGCGCGGTAATTTTTTAAGGTGCCCACACTGTAGAGCTGTTTCAAGGCATCCAAAGTGTAATCCCGATAATCCGGATGGACTAGTGTACTGAGGTTCAGGGCTTCTTTGGTGTGATCGTATCCGAGGAATTGAACAGCGGCAGAATTCATCCGGATCACATTGGTATCCAGGTCCATGACCACATAAGGGTCTACGATATTGACAAATACCCCTTCGAGCTCAGAGGTCTTTTCGCTCAGCAGGTTTTCCAGCCTGGCGTTGGTTTCCTGGAGTTGGCGTGAGGTTTCGTACAGCTCCCGGGATTTCTCTTCCAGGATCATTTCCGCCTGCCGCCGGGCTTTTTTCTGGCGTTCCAGCGCCTTTTTCAGCAAGACGACCTTGTTATCCATGCTGGACGATATCGAATTTAACCTGGGTCCCGTCTTCTTTCAGCAGTTCGTACGAGATATGCGCGGAGCCGTTAAAATGAATAAAGCATTTTTCCATAAGTCCCTGAGCCAGGCAGTATAATCCCCGGGAAGAGTTATAGATCATGGACAGGGAATTGTCTGTCTTGTCAACGATGGTGAAGGTGGGTAGTTCAGCATCGGGATACAGCTTCTTTACATGCACATGGATGTGGTCCTCAATAGACATGAGCAGGGCAAGCGGAGACTTGTAGTTTTCGATAATATCCGGATGGGCCTTGCCCAGGCTGTCGAACAGATAGAGTCCGAAGGTATGGAGCAATTTGTTTGCCGGGATATCCACGGTCTTGCTCAGTTGTGTGAGGAGGGAGACCATTTCATTAAAATCATAGGTCCCCACCGATGTGTAGATTCCTTCGGAGGGCAGGGAGGACTCTTCAATGATCTGTTCGGTAACTTCCAAACCAAAGGTCTCTTCAACCATCTCCAGGAATTCAGTAAAAACAATGCCTTTCATATCTTCTCTAACGGTTCACAAGGTAGGAATATTAGCACCTGAGCAAAAAATATGTTGTAAAACCTTTATTTTCATCAGGCTTTGATCAATTCGTTTACCTCCCAATAGGCGATCAATTTTTGGATCTTGTCTTCGTAATCCTCATATTTCAGAGGTTTTATGATATAGCCTGCTATTCCGATTCGATAGCATTCCAACAGGTCAGTCCGGTTCTGGGATGTGGTGAGGATAATGGTAGGCAAATATCTGAGTTTCGGATCCTCTTTTAGGATACGTAAAAATTCGATCCCATTCATCCTGGGCATGTTCAGGTCCAGCAGGATGATATCAGGCAACTTATCAGGACCGTTGAGGATCTCGAGGGCTTCCTCCCCGTTCTTGGCTTGTATGATCCTATGTTGAACAGGCCATTTTGAAATGGTCCTGTTGAGTTTCATCGACTCAATAGCATCATCTTCGATAAATAAAATATTCATTACGGTACAGGTTAAGTAACTGTCTAAGATCTGCTTTTGCCGGATGCAAATTTGCGAATTGAAGACGAATGGAATAGAAGTGTAGACGAATGGGAGTTTGCTTTCGACCAGTACTTTTTGAATTACGCGTCACCATTTTTTAGTTTTTCCAGGAATCTTTTGTTGGCCTCAATGCCTTTTTCGGTCAGATAAGGGTAAATGAGGCTGAACTGGGCTTCCATCCCTTTTAGTACCAGGTTGTCCTCCATGCCTTTGATCCTTGCATAGGATATCCAGAAATGAGTATTTCTCCACTGGTGGGCCGCCAATTCATCGTAGAGTCCTGGAAATTCCGGGGGTTCGGGTTTCATATATCCCATCCCTATGGCCAGGTAATTCACCCCTTTGATCATCTTGAAAGCCTCGTCAACCTGTTCCTTGATCACTTTGTTGGTTTCCGGAAAGGCCTTGATGATGTTTGGGGTGTCCAGGAAAAAGAAGCAGAATTGCTGCTGGAAGACGAAAAAGCTCTTGGTGATCATCAGGCCTTCTCCCTCCATGATAAACTTTCGGTTCCCGTAAACGTCTTCGACAAGGACATGCGTCATGTAGTCGAAGATGGCCAGAACCAGGTCTTTTTTAGTAGGGTAGTGGTAGTTGAAGTTGCTAAGGCTGATCCCGCTTTTTTCGGCAATGTCCTGATTTCTGACGCTGTGAATCCCCGATTCATTAAAGAGTTCAACCGCGGCCAGTATGATCTTTTTCTTTGTTTTATTTATTTTCATAGGGTCTCTGCTGCATTTACTGAGTTAAGTTCATATACTATATATCGTTATTTATCCCGTATTAGTATACTGTATACAATATTTAAACAGTGCTGTTAGGTTCGTTTTGAGTTGAATCCGGTAGGCAAGTATTAAATATTGGAAGGATTGCCTTTTATACTCCGG
>NZ_JBFGBM010000073.1:0-11786 GCF_041567615.1 Muriicola sp. | reverse complement strand
GATCGTAAAAAGTAAAGTACATGATCGCCCCACGGTGGTCATAGGGAACAAAAAGGACCTCGTGCCTGAGGAGGAAGTTAGTTCATTACTGGAGGAACACGACATTCCGTATGATTACCTGACCAGTGCCAAAACGGGGGAAACTGTGGAAGAAGCCTTTTTACACCTCGCATCAATTCTGCACCATGACCCCTGAACAGTTTCGGAAGCACTATATTGAGCATCATTTGCAATTCATTGAGGTAGACTCTGAGGGGTCTGTGCTCGGGAGTACCGGCAGCTTCCTGCCCGTAAATAAAGGGCAGAAACTCTCTGAAATACATCCCTTCTTTGAAAGTCTGCAACCTATGCTTTCCCAGATGGATGAGCCTCAGAGCCTTCATTGTGTAAACCTCGACTTAACCGGCCGGGAGGTGATCGTGGATATCCAGGTCCACCCCTCAGGAATAGGATTTATATTGCGGATACAAGACCTTACCGCACATTACAATAACTACCAGGAAGTGGCACAGGAGCGTAATGAGTCGATCATACAGGAAGAACTCATCGTGCTGAAAAACGCCGAACTGGAAGAACGCGAACGCTTTAAAAATCTTTTCATTCAGAATTTCAGCCACGAACTTCGCAATCCGGTGATGAGCAGTATGGCTATTACAAGGATACTGAGTGATACCGCCCTGAATCCTGAACAGCAAAATCTGATCGAGGTGCTGCGGGAGACTCACACCCATCTGAAGCTGATGCTGGAGGATACCCTGAGCCTGAGTATGATCGCTTCCGGAAAACTAGAGCTCAAACCCGTACTTTTCGACCTTAGGAAAATGCTGGAAGTTCTCAGCATCACATACAAGACCAAAGCCGGTTCCAAAGGACTGGAATTTAAACTGACCCCCCATGAGCGCGTCCCCCAATGGGTTGAGGCAGACAGGAAACGCCTGTTCCAGGTCCTTACCAACCTCCTGGACAATGCCGTGAAATTCACAGAACAGGGGAAGATATCTCTGGAAGTAGGTTTTAACCAGCAATACGCCAACAAGGTCAGCCTGCACTTTGCTGTGACAGACACCGGAAGAGGTATCCCGGAGGCTAAAAAAAATATGGTCTTCGAGACGTATTCCCAGCTTACCTCCCCCGATAAGGAACAGGGAACCGGTCTCGGACTGGCATTGGTAAAAGGGCTGCTGACGCTTATGGGTAGTGAGATCCGACTGCAATCCAAAGAGGGCAAGGGCTCTGTTTTTTCCTTTGACCTGGAGGTGAAGGTCCCCGTGGAATCGGGCTGGAAAGCAACCCTGGAGAAGGATGCGGACAGGGTACGTCAGAAAACTGCGGTGCGGGGTAGAAAATACCGTATTTTACTCGTTGAGGTCGACGAACGAGTACTTGCGGTCCTGTTTAATATGCTGATGGAGACAGGGCAGTTCTACCTGGATGTACTCAGCGATGGGGCCGAGGTACTGGAACAGGTGATCGAAAACCCATACGACCTCATCCTGATGGATATTAACCTCCCTAATACCCGGGGAGACCAGCTTACGCGGATCATCAGGGAATTTCCCTTTAAAAATGTAGAACAGCTGCCCATCATCGGGATAACGGCTTTTGCCTATGAAGACCATCTCAAAGCCTTCAAGGAAGCGGGAATGAATGCCGTGATCTCAAAACCCTTCGAAAAGGAGGAATTGTTAGACAGTATTTACTCCTGTCTCAGATCCTGATTTTAACCTGATCAGATACCCCCGGCCTGTATTCTTATTGTAAGTTTTTTCTGACTTTTATGTCATTTGTCGATCTTTTTGTGCGTTTTATCGATATTTATGTGACCTGTTCTCGCTTCTCTTTCCAGTAGATACCCCTCTCTTACATTTGACCGATATCCTGAAACAACAGGATGATTTTGTGAGAACCTTTTAATCCCGAGAACGAAAATGGAAAATGAAAATCTGGCTCTTATCCTCTTCCTGATCAGTATCCTGGCCTTTATGCTGGCCATAGTACTGATCGTGCCCAATGTACTGGAAGAACAAAAGTTGAAACGCAAAAACTCTCAAACAGGTCGGAAATGGCACCTGCCTTTCCATCGTTTCAAGAGGAACGTAAAGAAATGGTGGAATGCGTTGCGCTCCCCGGCGGGCAAAAAGACCTTTTTAAGTTCCTCGGTATTCCTGTAACATCCTCCTGATGAAAAACAGACTGGAACGCATACAGAACGGATTATGGGGGAAGGATAAAACAAAGGGAATGATCTCAGGTCCATCCACAAACGATGATACCCTCTTTATCGGAGCCACTTTTCCGGACGACCTGAGGAATAGCATTGAGAAAACCAAAAGACAATTATAAACGTCCTAAAGCAATTTTAAATGGACCTGCAACAACACGACATGACGATGAAGAAGGCCTTTGAGAAAATCCTGTTGATCCTGTGTGCCATTGGGGTGATATTGTCTCTGTTATACTGGATATTATGAAAATGAAAGAAGTTTTAATCGCAGTCGGGATCTCCAGTCTTGCCCTTCTCGGATACGGGTTCAGCACTTCTTCTATTCCTGAAGTGTCTGACAATCTAAGTATTAAATCCGCCCCCCTTTTCTCAAAAAACAAAGGTCTCATGCCGTCCCCTGCCATTTCAGTCGCCCTTTCGGTAGAGAAAGATCCTGTCAATATCCCATTTCCTCTCGTGGCAGGTGATTACATCGCATTCAAAGAGGCCCTGGGCTTCAAGGAATCTAGAGGCAGGTACAGGTGTGTCAATACCCTGGGATATATGGGAAAGTATCAGTTTGGCAAAGCAACGCTGGCTGTACTGGGGATACAGGACACCCTCTCCTTTCTCCATTCCCCTCAATTACAGGAAGCGGTCCTGGAAGCGAATATAGCCAGGAATAAATGGATCCTGAGACAGGAAATAGCTTACGCCTCCGGGAAGACGATCAACGGGATACGCATCACCGAATCGGGCCTGATCGCGGCAGCCCATCTGGCGGGGCCGGGCAATGTAAAAAAGTACCTCCGATCTAACGGAGGGAAGAGTATGGAAGATGCCTATGGTACTTCTGTTGAGGATTATATCCGGCATTTTGCGGGATACAACCTGAGCACAATAAAAGCGAAACAAAAGGTCAGAGTGAACGGGGAACACTACAAGTGAGTTAAAAAGTTGGTTTAGTTAGTGACCCCACGGGGCATGGTTGGAGTAATCTGCCGTGCCCCACTTTTTTGTTGATGACGGCTCACAGAGCCTGTTAATCCCTTTAATTGAAAGAAATAGGTTACCTTAGAACTGTTTCACCTGTAAATCGCCAGACCATGGATCCTGCCCTTCAGACAATGATCTCCAATATGCCCGAAAAAACAGGCAAGTCCCTGGATGAGTGGAAAGTACTCCTCAAAACCAGGGTATTTGAAAAGCACTCCGAAGCGGTGAACTTCCTCAAGAAGGAACACGGGGTCACCCATGGCTTTGCCAACACCATCGTTCACCTTTCCAAAGAAGAGCAACCCTCTTCCGATGACCTCGTGACCAATCAATACAAAGGGAAGGAACACCTCCTGCCCCTGTTCGAAAAGGTGAAGGCATTCGTCTCTGAACTCGGTGAGGATGTGAACATCGTCCCAAAAAAGACGACGGTCAGTTTTGTCCGCAAGAAACAGTTCGCCCTGATAAGTCCGGCCACTAAGACCCGCTTAGACCTTGGCCTTAAGCTTCCTGGATATCCCACTACGAACAGACTCGAAAATTCGGGACCCTTCGGAACCATGTGTACTCATAGGGTCAGGCTGGAACAATCCGGGGATGTCGATCAGGAGTTAAAGGATTGGCTGAAGGACGCTTATGGTCACGCAGGGTAGCACCCTTCCCTCAAATATAAAATTCAAAAACACCCTCTGCCGGAGAGGGTGTCTCATTTACCATTGTCCCAGCAGAATGCGTGTACCGGACCTTATCAGTTTTGCCCCGCCGTTGGTCTCGCGAAACGTATTCCAGGCCTTGTCCCTGTTTGATCTTTCTGCCTCTGTCAGGACCGCGTTCGACCCTCCCATGGCACTTTTAAAGTCTTTATACCCTGTAATGGCCCAGTGTGAACCTCCCTCCGGTCCGATTCCCGTGGTAAATCTCCCGTACATATTTATCCATCCTTTGCGAACTGCTGACGAATGATACTTTTCATAAGCTGTCTTGAAAGCATCCCCATTGTCTACCTGTACGATGTAATAGTTCTGGACGGGATATTGCGCAGTCATATCCCCCCAGCTTTTCTGGCGGGTTCCCATAGAAGCACTGAATCCTTCCTTGACATGCTGGTTTACCCGGGTGATGAACAACATCCATTCTGATCCCCCATCATTGGAGTACTGCCTTCCCATGGCTTCCAGGGAGCCCGAGAAAACAATGCCGTGGGTGAAATTATTGCCGCTGTCCCGGAAATGGTTCTCCCACAGGGAAACGGTCACCCCCTCAGTCTTGTGGGTAGAGAAATAGTCTGTGATCAATTGAAGGACCGTGCTTTCATTCTGGGGTTCTACGGTAAAATTGTAAGCAGTAAAGTAACCCTCCTGGGCTACCAGGGTCACCGACATCAGGAATGCCAGCGCAAAAACTAGTTTTTTCATTGTGGTTGGTTTTTAAATCCTCTATAAGTTACAAATTATTTTTTCAGGGAATCCGGGATTCGCAACCAAAGGTGTTTTTTGTTCATTTTCCCCTGGGGAGGACAGGTCATCAATCCTCCTAATTATGTTAAAAAAGTACCTTTTCACGCCGTTTATTCTTTCTTTGTCTGCCCAAATGGATAAGGAGCATACACGAAATAAGATCAATGAATGGGGGAAGCGGGGCGTTCCCTTCCTGTTCATCATCGATTTTGAACAGGAGAACCCCCTGGCATGGCCCTTGGATGAGATCCCGGCACACGTACATTACAATTTCAACGGGATCACCAACAGGAAGCACACCACGCCCCTTCCCCACCCCATACATTTCACGAAGTCGCCCGTTGGACTAGACCAGTACAGGGAGAAATTCGATGCGGTGATCAGAGGATTAAAAAAAGGGGACAGCTACCTGTTGAATCTTACCTCGCGGACACCGGTAGACACAAACCTGGATCTCCTGACCATTTATGCCAATGCCCGATCGAAATACGCCCTCTGTATTGAGGACCAATTCGTGAGCTTCAGTCCGGAAACCTTTGTCAGGATAGCGGGAAATTATATATACACCTTTCCCATGAAAGGGACCATAGATGCCGATCTGCCCAATGCGCGACAAAAGATCATGGAAGACCGCAAAGAAGCGGCCGAACACGCTACCATCGTCGATCTGATGAGAAACGACCTCAGCCGAATCGGCAGGGAAGTCACCCTCCTCAGGTTTCGTTACTATGAAGTGCTGGCGGTTCAGGGCAAAAATATAGGGCAGGTGAGTTCCGAAATCAGGGCTACACTGCCCGAAGATTTTACTCATCAACTCGGCGATATTTTGTATTCCCTTTTACCGGCAGGTTCTATCTCCGGCGCGCCCAAACAAAAGACCGTGGAATTGATCCGGTCTATTGAAACAGAACCCAGGGGATATTATACGGGAGTTGCATTCTATTACGACGGAAATACCCTGGACAGTTGCGTCCTGATCCGCTACCTGGAAAAGGACGGCTTCTTCAGGAGCGGCGGGGGCATCACGGCACAGAGCCAATTGCAGAATGAATATCAGGAAATGATCGACAAGGTCTATGTACCATTTCATTGAATCCATACGCGTAGAAGACGGCAGGATTCCCCTGCTCGATCACCACCAAAATCGGATGGATAGGACCCTGTTCCATTATGGAAAGAATACGGGGCCTTCTCTGAAGGACCTCATTCACGTGCCTGAAAACAGGCAGGAAGGGATCACCAAATGCCGGGTCATCTACTCCCTGGATAAAGTCATACAGATAGAATTTCTCCCATACCAGGTAAGAAAGATCCATTCTGTTTCCCTTTTCGATATAGGAGATCGGACCTATCCCTTTAAATTCTCTGACCGGGCCTGGATAGAGGATGTTTTACGAAAGTCAGGTACCGAGGAGGTCATCATGCACCAAAAAGGACGAATAACCGATGCCTCCTATGCCAACCTTGTTTTTTTCAATGGGGACAGGTGGGTAACCCCGATAGCTCCCTTACTCCATGGGGTGCGAAGACAAACTCTACTGCTCGATGGAATCATTTCTGAGGAAGAACTCACCACAGACGACCTCTCAGGCTTTTCTCATGTAAAATTGATCAATGCCATGATGACCTGGGAGGAGTCGCCCGTTCTGGACCTTCATGACCTTTCTTAGGCCTGTGATCAATCCTTCCAGATCCTGGCTACCGAATCAACTCTCAGATCTCCGATCTGCGTGGTTTCCGATCCGCTGTTCCTGATCGCCAGTGCGGAATACGGGGAGGTAGGGAAGACCTGGGCGGTCATGGCGAACTGACCCTTGTTGATAAACACCTCCACAGAAGATGCATCCAGAAAAATGTCAAAGTCCAGTTCTCCTTCCCCCAAATTCTCGAGAGGCATCTGCTGCACCCTCCCAAAGGTTTCATGAAAGTCGACAAGTCCGCTTGCAGAACGGTCCAGGCTAAATAGGCCTTCCTCTCGATCGAGCTCCAGGACCAGGGCTTCACCCGAGTCGTTTTTCAGGACGAAAGAGAGATCTGCCACGGGGGCTTTAAAGCGAAGCCTGCTCTGACTTCCATTTACCAGGCCGATGGATTTTTCTTCTCCAGCCGGGACATGGAGGTTCAGGCGGGCCTCTTCCACGAGCAGGTCTTCTACCCCGTCAATGGGGTAATTGACCAGGGTATATTCGCCTCCGTATTTCGCCAGGCTCAGCTTTCTCGGCAAGGTCATGGCGCTCCGCCATACCTCGGTGGGGGTGTCTCGGGCATAATCCCAGTTGCTCATCCACCCGATAAAGATCCGCTCCCCCCCCGGGGTGTTGTTGTAGGTCACCCCTGCATAGTTATCTGTACCCCAGTCGAGCCACTTCGCTTCCTGCTGTTCTGAAGTAAAAGTGATCCCGTCAAAATCCCCGACAAAGTACTGGGTGCCGCTTCCTCCATTAGGGGCTCCCGGATTGATGCTGATCAGGAGGACCCACTTTTTCTCGTCTGTCCCTTCTACCTGTAATTCAAAAAGATCCGGGCATTCCCACACCCCTCCATGGGCTCCCTGGTCTTTCCCGAACCGACTCATATAGGTCCACTCCAGCAGGTTATCCGAATGGTACAGCCTGAGATGATCCCCGGCTACCAGGGCCATCACCCACTGCTTCATATCCTCATCCCAAAATACTTTGGGGTCCCTGAAATCCCTGAATTCTGAATTGAGCAATACGGGATTCTCTTCATACATCGTAAAAGTTTCCCCATTATCCAGGCTGTAGGCCACTCCCTGTGTCTGGTGGTCATTGCTCCCTGCTTTTTCCTTTTCCATGTCGTGATAAGTGAAAATAGCTACCAGGGGCGGATTTTCCTCCCTCCCCAGGCCGGAGGTGTTCTCATGGTCGATCACGGCACTGCCGGAGAAGATCAGGCCGTTCTCATCCGGATACAAGGCGATGGGTTTGTTCTCCCAGTGGAGCAAGTCCGAACTTGTGGCGTGCCCCCAGTGCATAGGCCCCCAGACGATATCTTCCGGGTAATACTGGTAGAACAGGTGATACACCCCCTGGTGATAGACCAGGCCATTGGGATCGTTCATCCACATCTCGGGCGGACTGAAATGATACTGGGGGCGAAAGGGTTCCTCGTAATACCCGATCTCTTCGGTTTTAGTTTTTTCTTTTTCCGGAGCCTGCCTGCACTGGTAAATGAGCGGCAGGGTGAACATTGCGCAAAGGGCAATCCCCATCGTTTTTCTTTCCATCATCCTAAAATACATCAAATTTCAATAGCTCCCTCCATGGGCCGGTTTTCGGAACCTGACCAATATCCTATCTTTGCCCTATGCGGAAGACCGGACTGATCATCGTGATATTATTTACTACCATCTCGGCCATAGGACAACGAACCCTGGAGAAGGTCATGGAGAAATTATCAGGGGATGAGGTCCCTCTGGTTTCTGTGACGGAAGTCAGGGTAAACCCTTCCTACATCCGACTGGACATAAGAGAGAAAGAGGAATTTGAGGTAAGTCATCTTCCCAATGCCAGGTATGTCGGGTATAAGGAATTCGATGCTGAAAAGTTTGCCCGGGCGTTCCCGGATAGACAAGCCACTTATGTGGTGTATTGTTCCGTGGGGATAAGGTCGGGTAAAATAGGTGAAAAACTCCAGCGAATGGGATATTCCCGGGTCAGGAACCTCTCCGGCGGTATCTTTAAATGGGTAGAAGAGGGGAACTCCATTGTTGACGGAGATGAAAAGCCCACAGAAAAGGTGCATGCCTACAACCGATTCTGGGGGATGCTGCTCAGCAAGGGGGTAAAGGTGTACGGGCGTGAAAATCAGGATGAGAATGATGGGTAATAAAAAGGACCTCCTTATCATTTTTACTCGTAATCCGGTCCTCGGACAGTGCAAAACCCGCCTGGCAGCCTCCGTAGGAGACCAGGCCGCTCTTGAGATCTACAAATTCCTGTTGCAGCATACCGCTGCCGTTTCGGCCCCTTTGAACACGGATAAGAGGGTGTATTACTCAGATCGCATAGGTAGGGACGATGTATGGGATGAAAAGATATTCACAAAAGCACTACAGCAAGGTGCAGATCTCGGGCAGCGGATGACTGATGCATTCAGGGAGGGATTTGAGGACGAATATGACCGTATTGTGATCATTGGCAGTGACCTGTTCGACCTGAATGAGGAGGATCTGGCCATGGCATTCGAAAAATTAAGACTTCATGATTTCGTCCTGGGTCCCGCCCTTGACGGGGGTTACTATCTGCTGGGCATGAGACAATATACTCCCGCCCTTTTTACAAACAAGGACTGGGGTTCCCCCGAAGTACTGAAGCAGACCCTGTCTGACCTGGATGGAGAGGACTGTTATTTGCTTCCCCCAAAAAATGACGTGGATGTGCTTGAAGACATCATTGATAACCCGGCATTTCTGCCGTTTATAAAAGATAGAATATGACGCAAAAACAACTGGATGAATCCACCGAGTACCTGCAGTCCAAAGGTTTTCACAAGCCGGAGATCGGCATTGTCCTGGGAACCGGTTTGGGAAAACTGGTCGACGAAATAGAGGATCCCCTCGTTGCCCATTACCACAACATTCCTTTTTTCCCGCTGGCCACCGTGGAATTCCATTCCGGAAAACTGGTCTACGGCACCCTCAAAGGGAAAAAGGTCGTGGTTATGCAGGGCAGGTTCCACCTGTACGAAGGCTATGAATTCACAGATGTCACCTACCCCATCAGGGTAATGAGACAACTGGGTGTTGAGAAATTGTTCATCTCCAATGCGGCAGGGGCCGTCAACCTCAACTTTAAAAAAGGAGATATCATGCTGGTGGAAGACCACATCAACCTGCAGGGCGGTTCGCCCCTCGCCTTTAAGAACGTGGCGGAATTCGGGGATCGTTTTGTGGATATGAGTGATCCCTACGATTCCGATATGCGCAGCAAGATCGAGCAGATCGCTTCAAAATTGGGGATCTCCCTGCAAAAAGGGGTTTATGCAGCCGTGGTGGGTCCACAGCTGGAAACCAGGGCTGAATACCGCATGCTGAAGACCATCGGAGCCGATGCCGTAGGGATGAGTACGGTACCCGAAGTAATTATTGCCAATCATTTACGACTACCTGTAGTAGCGGTCTCTGTTTTAACGGACGAATGTGATCCGGACCACCTGGAACCGGTCAATGTTGCCGAGATCCTGGAAGTAGCCGCGAAGACTGAACCAAAAATGATTACTTTATTCACTGAATTAATAAAATTGTTATGAATTATCTGGAAGCGACCAACGACCTTTATAAACAAGCTGCTCTCACCCCCGATGTGGGCCTTTGCTGTACCACCAATCCCGTATGGCAACTGCCCGGCCTGTCCATCCCCACCATTATGCAGGAGATGAACTACGGCTGCGGGAGCACGGTTTCCGCCTCAGACCTGGTCAATGAACCCAAGGTACTCTATGTGGGCGTCGGAGGGGGGATGGAACTGCTTCAGTTTTCCTATTTCTCGAGACAGGAAGGCGGAGTGACCGGTGTGGACGTGGTCGACGAGATGCTCGAGGCCTGCAGGAAGAATTTTGAGATAGCCGAAAAGGAAAATCCCTGGTTTAAAAGCGATTTTGTGAAACTGGTCAAGGGTGATGCCCTCAACCTGCCCATCGCCAGTGAAAGCATTGACGTGGCCGCACAGAATTGTTTGTTCAATATATTTAAGACAGAGGACCTCAAAAAAGCCGTTGCCGAAATGTACAGGGTACTCAAACCCCACGGCAGGCTGGTGATGAGCGATCCCGTCTGTGAGCAACCCATGAATGATGCTTTGCGCAATGACGACCGCCTCAGGGCACAGTGCCTCAGCGGGAGTATCCCGATAAAAGACTATGTAAAAGTCCTCACCGATGCCGGTTTTGGAACCATCGAAATCAGAGCGAGGAAGTCCTACAGAGTGCTGTCTCCCAACCATTATCCCACGGACGAACTGATCCATATCGAATCCATAGAGATCGCAGCCATCAAGGATCCTATGCCGGAAGACGGACCCTGCGTATTCACGGGTAAAACGGCCATCTACTTCGGGGGTGAACCCTACCTCGACGATAAAAAAGGTCATGTCCTCATTCAGAACCAGCCCCTGGCCGTTTGCGATAAAACAGCGGCAGCCCTGGCGGAGCTGTCGGAGGAGATCCATATCAGCGAGAGTACCTGGCATTACGACGGGGGAGGTTGTTGTTAGAATCTGAACTATGAAGACTTATCTTTTCCTTTTTTGGCTGACCTCTTTATGTATTCCATCTCTTCAGGTGGGATCATTATCCGATTTACAGGCCGTGGACCATACGGCCTGGGACCGGTTACTTCAGGAAAACGTCTCGAGTGAAGGATTTGTGGATTACCCGGGGTTTGCAAAACGGAAAAAAGATCTCGATGCTTATCTCGATTACCTGGGAGACAATGAACCCAAAGCGTCAGCACCTCAAAATGTCAGACTTGCTTTTTATATCAATCTGTACAACGCGGCTACGGTCGACTTAATCCTGGAAAACTATCCTCTAAAGAGCATTAAGGACATTGACAACCCCTGGGGCAAAAACCGGATTCGAATGGGAAATGACCGCATTTCCCTGAGCAAGATCGAATTCGGAATCCTGAGAAAGATGAATGAACCCCGTATCCATTTCGCTATCAACTGTGCTTCCTATTCTTGCCCAAAGCTGTGGAACAGGGCCTATACGGCAGAGGGGATAGAATTGCAATTGCAGCAGGCTGCCATGGGTTTTATCAATGACGAAAGCAAGAATCGCTTCACTGAAGAAGAGATTTTCCTCTCCCCTATCTTTAAGTGGTACAGGGGGGATTTCATGCAAAAAAGAAGCCTGATCAGCTACCTTCAGCCCTTTACAAGGGTCGAGATCCGTGAAACGGCCAAAATCAATTATCTCCCGTACGACTGGAGCCTGAATGAAAAAAAGTAATACCCCTGAAATCAGTGTGATCATTCCGGTTCTCAATGAAGAGGAGAACCTGAAAAAGCTGATCCCTTACCTCAGGGAAGAGGGAGGCAGGGAAGAAGATATCGAGATCATCGTCTCGGACGGGGGTAGTTCTGACCGTTCTGTAGAAGTAGCCGAAT
>NZ_JBFGBM010000072.1:0-11902 GCF_041567615.1 Muriicola sp. | reverse complement strand
TGCGCTCCTGGCTGTAGCCGATGTTGATATTGTGACCCTGGATCAGGTCTACATAGGTCTCCAGGAAAACCCCGACAAAATAATTATAGAGGATTTCCCCAGCCTTGAAAAGTTCTTCCCTGGAATACGGGTAAGACTCCTCGTTGTTAAAAATCGTGGCATACACGGCGTAATGGAAGGACCTGAACATCCCGGCCACATCCTTCAAGGGAGGTTGTTTTACCTTCCGGTCCCTGATGGTGCTCTCAGGTTCCCCTTCGAAGTCGAGGAGGTAAAAGTCGTCATCCCTCACCAGGACCTGTCCCAGGTGGTAATCGCCGTGCACCCTGATCCGCTCTCCTTTTAGTTTTGTCCAGTCGAAATTCACAAAGCGTTTCCGGATCTCGTTCTTCCGTTCCAGAAATTCCTTGGCGAGGTCCAGGGAAAGGTCCTTGAGCCTGTGCAGGTTGTTCTCGACCGTATTGAGCCTGTTCTGAAACTGATACAAGAGGCGGTTCTTAAGCCAGACTTCGTAATCGCCCGTAAAATGGGTAGGCGTAAAGGCCGTGTCCTCGAATTCCGAACCCAGCGCAATGTGCATCTCGGCCGTCCTCCTGGCGAGCATCTGGAGCTTGAGGAAGACATTCAGGCCTGCCCAGTCTATGATCTGAGGGGGCACATCGTTGATTTTTAGGCGTTCGAACAAAGGAACCGCCGGCAGGTGGTTTACGTTGATGTGTTTGCTCTCCAAATTGGAGAACACCTTATGGAGTTCCTTGAGCATATAATCCCAGGCATCGCCCTGGTTGGGGACCAATTCCTGCATCAGGGCAATGGTCACCCCCACGTTGTCCGTATCGATGATGCTCAGGCTGCCCTGATACTCCGGCGTATTCTTATATCCCTTGCGCTCCGACAGGAACCGGCTCATTTCATAATCCGGGTTCTTATCTGCGTAGATCCGGCGAAAGAACTTGATAACCGACTTTCCATTGATGATGATGGATGTGTTGCTTTGCTCCATCCCCATGAATTTGGAGGATGCATAGGGTTCTCCCTGAAAATTGACATTGTGATGGTATTGTACCCTGGTGGTATCGTTGGGTTCGGCCGTGATGATCCTTTCATAAACCAGTTTGCGGAAAGCCTCGAGATTGAGGGCATCAATGATGAAGCCTTCCTGTCCTTTGATGCTCAAGGGGAGGATACGGTCTTTTTCGGCAAAGGATTCGTCGGAAACAAAGGCGATGGGCAGGAAGTAATGTTGGTAAAAAGCCTCTTCGAAATTTACCTCCAGAAGCAGGCCGTAATACACCTCCCCTTTCTGCTGTATCCTGAAGTACTCCTGCAGTTCTATGTATTTCAGTTTGCTGCTCTTACCCCCATACCATCGTTGTTTTACGACATAGGCTTCCAGGATCTCCGAGAGAAAGGCCGAGATGAACTTCTTGTCATCCATCAGGGATTCCCACGCCACGTCAAAGACATAGGGTTTCTGTAGGGCGGTTTCCTGTTTTTTTTCGGCCATTTTTATTTTTTGATCTGGAATATATGGAAAGGCAGACTCGCCGGAAGTTCCACGAAGTTCCATTCGTTGTACCAAATATAGCTATTGTCTGTAACCAGGTCCCTCATCTGCATAGGTTTCCCTGGTTCAACCCCCAGTTCTCCCAAGGGCATTTGAACCATACCCCTCTGTGGATAATAACAGTCCAGATTGATCACTACCAGCAACTCGTCATTCCTCTCATCGTCCCATTTGTAAAAGGCCAGGAGGTTTTCATTTTCAACGGTACAAAACCTGATATTATTGGTTTGCTGCAGTGCTTTATGATCTTTTCTGATCTGGTTGATCTTCTTGATCAGGTAGGTAATCTTGTTCTCCAAAGACCAGTCCCACAAGCGTACCTCATATTTTTCTGAATGCATATACTCCTCCTTGCCGGGCATGGATTCCGTAATCATATATTCATAGACCGGGCCGTAGATACCTATATTTCCGCACAGGGTCGCAGCCATCGCATATCGGATCAGGTGCATGCTCTCATTGGCCCCCTGAAGGTGGTAAGGATTGATGTCAGGAGTATTAGGCCAGAAATTCGGGCGGTAGTACTCCTTCATCTCGGACTGGGTGAGCTCGGTCATATATTCTATGAGTTCGTGTTTGTGAACCCTCCAGGTGTAATAGGTATACGATTGAGAGAAGCCTTGTTTTGCCAATTGCTGCATTACTTTGGGCCTCGAAAATGCCTCGGCCAGGAAAAGGACATCAGGGTGATCCTTCTTAACTTCTGAGATCAGCCAGTTCCAGAAAAAATAAGGTTTGGTGTGGGGGTTATCGACCCGGAAGATCTTTATCCCGAAACCGATCCAGTGCAGAGTCACATCCAACAATTCTTTCCAAAGACTCTGATATTCTTTGGATTCAAAATAGAAGTTAACGATATCCTGATACTTTTTCGGGGGATTTTCGGCGTACTGCATGGTCCCGTCCGGCCTTTTCCGAAACCATTCCGGGTTTGAGGTGATATAGGGATGGTCCGGAGCCGCCTGAAAGGCCAGGTCCATGGCCACCTCCATCTCGTATTCTCCCGCCTTCTTGATAAACGACCTGAAATCCGCCTCTGTACCCAGCTCGGGGTGGATGGATTTGTGACCCCCGTGTCGGGAACCTATTCCCCAGGGTACACCGCTGTCTCCTTCTTTGGCTACCGTTGTGTTATTTTTACCTTTCCTGTTTACCTCTCCGATGGGATGTATAGGAGGCAGGTAGACGGTGTCAAACCCCATGGCAGCGATCTTAGGCAAAATGCGTTCAGCATCCTGGAAAGTCCCGTGCTTCCCGGGTTCCGCGGCTGTTGACCGGGGAAAGAATTCATACCAGGTACTGAAATTTGCCTTTTTCCGGTCTACGTATACCTGTAAGGTACGACTTGAATTTACCAGGTTCTTTAATGGGTAACGGACAAAGAGGCTGTGCAGTTTATTCGATACGGCCGCTTTGATCGCCTGATCATAGGAACCCTTATCCTGAAAGGCTTGGATAAGTTCTGAGATGTACTCTTTCTCCTTGCCCTTGAGTTGGTTGAGCAGGTGTTCCAGGTACTGAACCCCGTCCAGCAATTCACTGGTCACGGTCTGACCGTCCTGCAACTTCGCCTCTATTCCATGTTGCCAGTTCAGGGGGTTGTCTACCCAACCCTGGACCTTGTATTCGTAAAAACCTTGTTTTTCGACCTTAAATTCGGCCTTGTGGACATCATTGCCGAGGTGTTCCATTCGCACGTATTCCAGGGCTTTGTCGCCTTCGTGCTTAAAGGCCACCTCCGCCTGTATCACATCGTGCCCATCTCCCAGAACGTCTGCATGAACTATGACTTTCTCACCTACGACCCGCTTGATAAAATAGGTCCCGCACTGGAGTTGTGGATTCACATTTTCGATCACCACCCGCTCTTGTTTCATCGGCATTTTTGAATTCTTTGGTTTGGGCTAAAAATAGAAAATATTATGGAATAGGATCGGCTTAAGCCCGTAAAATTAAAGGACTTTTCCAACCCATTCTCCCATTGCCAGAATTTTTTTGGAACGCTTTTTGAACAGGTTAACAAACATTCGAAAAATCAGATCGTAAAATAAAGTAGAACCTGCTCCGTTTTTTCAAAGACGGATCTTTAAAACAGAAAAAATCATGAAAAAAATCGGACTTATTTTCAGCACTATCGCCATAGCCTTGATGACCTCCTGTGAAGGCCCTGCCGGACCTCCGGGACCTCCCGGATTTGATGGGAGAGACGGCCTCGACGGCCTGGACGGGGTGAATATCCTGGGAACTGTACTGGAGATCGAAGGTACCTTCAGCGCTGCTAATGACTACACCTTATTCTACGAGTTTCCCAGTACGGTAGAGGTCTTTGAATCAGACCTGGTACTGGTCTATATCCTTTGGGACCAGACCGATGACGGCAACGGACAGCCCGTGGATATCTGGAGACTCCTGCCTCAGACCCGTATCCTGAATCAGGGATTGCTGCAGTACAATTACGACCATACCTTTTTTGATGTGAGTGTATTCCTCGAGTCGGATTTTGACCTGAGTACCCTCCAGCCTGGTGATACGGATAACCAGGTCTTCAGGATCGCCATTGTGCCTGCAGAATACGGGCAAACCTCCAGGATGGATGTGTCCAATATAGAATCCGTGATGGCTTCCTTGAAAGTAGACGAGAAAGACATTCACCGAATTACGCTGGATTGATAGATCCCTCATAAAAGAAGGAGCCCCTGGAAACTTTTCAGGGGCTTTTTTATTCCGTATTTTTGAAAGGAAATAGACAAGAGAACGTCCAATCCAAAAATATTGCTATGAAAAAGATATATCTGATAGGAATTTGCCTCCTGGCCCTGAGTTGCAAAGGGGTCTCTCAGGAAAAAGAGGGCCAGAAGGCGTCATCGGATGCAGGGGCCCAGGAACAGGAGACCTATGCGGTGAACAAGACAGAAGCCCAGTGGAAGGCAGAACTCACTGACATGCAATTCTACGTACTCCGAAAAGCCGGGACGGAAAATGCCTGGAGCAGTGATCTTCTGGACATTAAGGCTCCCGGGACTTATGTGTGCGCAGGATGTGGCACCCCCCTTTTCAAAAGTGAGCACAAGTTTGATTCCGGGACCGGATGGCCCAGTTTCGACCGGGAGATCGAAGGAAATGTTGCGTATGATGTAGATTACGATATTGGCTATCCCAGGACGGAGGAACACTGCGCCGTTTGTGGTGGCCACCTCGGGCATGTCTTTAACGACGGACCTGCCAACACCACCGGAAAACGCCATTGTATCAACGGGGCAGCACTGAAATTTGTGCCTGCAGAATAGGGTCATCAAACTGTTTTTCAACTTATTACATAAGGAAGGTTCAAACGCCTTTCTATCCTCACCAAAGAACCATTCAAAGGGCGTGCTTTCTTCGGCGCGTTTCGGATTGGTTTTGTACCTTTGCGACCTTACTTTAACAGATCCAAAAAACAAAATAGATGAGCACCTTCGATGTAATTGTACTGGGCAGCGGACCCGGTGGGTATGTGACAGCTATCAGGGCCTCCCAGCTCGGTTTAAAAACGGCCATTGTTGAGAAAGAAAGCCTTGGAGGCGTCTGCCTCAACTGGGGATGCATCCCGACCAAAGCCCTTTTAAAATCGGCCCAGGTCTTTGAATACCTCCAACACGCAGGGGATTACGGCCTGAAAGTAAGCGGAGCAGATAAGGACTTTGACGCCGTGGTAAAACGAAGCCGGAATGTAGCCCAGGGCATGAGTAAAGGCGTACAGTTCCTGATGAAAAAGAACAAGATCGAGGTGATCAGCGGATACGGGAAAGTAAAGCCTGGCAAAAAGGTATCCGTAAAAAGTGAGGACGGGAAAGAGACGGAATACAGCGCCAGCCACATCATCATTGCAACGGGTGCCAGAAGCAGGGAATTGCCCAGCCTTCCCCAGGACGGTAAGAAGATCATCGGATACCGCAAGGCGATGACGCTTGAAAAACAGCCTGAAAAGCTGGTAGTAGTGGGAAGCGGAGCCATTGGGATCGAATTCGCCTACTTCTACAACGCCATGGGGACGGACGTAACCGTGGTGGAATTCCTTCCGAACATCGTACCCGTGGAAGATGAGGAAGTATCCAAGCAATTGGAGCGCAGCTTTAAAAAATCGGGCATCAAGATCATGACCTCCTCGGAGGTCACCAAGGCAGATACCACAGGGAATGGGGTGAAAGTGACCGTGAAAACTCCGAAAGGGGAAGAGGTCATCGAAGCCGACGTGGTCCTCTCTGCCGTGGGGATCAAGACCAATATTGAGAATATCGGGCTCGAAGAGGTGGGCATTGCCACGGATCGTGATAAGATTCTGGTGAACGATTACTACCAGACCAACATCCCGGGCTATTACGCCATAGGCGATGTGACCCCCGGTCCTGCTTTGGCTCATGTAGCTTCAGCGGAAGGGATCCTGTGCGTGGAGAAGATCGCCGGCCTGCACGTAGAACCCATAGATTACAACAATATCCCAGGTTGCACCTACTGTATGCCTGAGGTAGCCTCCGTGGGCCTGACGGAAAAACAGGCAAGGGAAAAGGGATTTGACGTCAAGGTGGGGAAATTCCCCTTCTCCGCCAGCGGAAAAGCTCAGGCTTCCGGTAATTCTGAAGGTTTTGTAAAGGTCATTTTTGACGCAAAATACGGAGAGTGGTTGGGCTGCCATATGATCGGGGCCGGTGTGACTGACATGATCGCAGAGGCTGTCCTGGGTCGGAAACTCGAGACCACAGGCCATGAGATCCTCAAAGCGGTACACCCCCACCCCACCATGAGTGAGGCAGTGATGGAGGCTGTTGCGGATGCTTATGGAGAAGTGATACACCTCTAATCCCGGGCCCGTTATGTTGTCATTCATGCGCGCCCTGGCCATTGTTGAAGGCGTTTCTTACCTCCTGTTGTTCGGTTTTAGCATGCCCCTGAAATACTGGGCAAACATCAGGGAACCCAATATTTATATCGGTTATGTGCACGGGGGACTCTTTCTTGCCTTTATTGTGCTGGCCTATGTATTTTGCAGGCAGCAAGGTTGGGGACTCAAAAGGTATTTCAAGTTCTTCCTAGCCTCCCTCCTGCCCTATGGCACCTTTTACATGGACAAAAAATACCTGGCTCCCCTGGCTTCAAAAAAGAAGTGAAATTTAAACTTGTTTCCTGATCTTTTCCAGGTGTTTCTGTTTCAAAGGTTCCCTGTGTTTGATGGCATAAGGGGTATGGTATCGGTGTTTCTCCAGGAAAGAGATCTGCTTCTCCCTCCAATCTTCTTCCGATAATTCCACCCCGAAATGCCTTAATTCTTTCAGGAGCTTGTCGCTGATCTTATCGTAATCATCGCGACCCAGATAATCCAGGTCTGCATCGCACAGGATGCGTTCCAGGAGGGTTCTGGGGTTTTGGGGCACTTCCGTGGCCCGTATGAGTCCGACCACCACCTTACGCTGTTCGGGGGTAAAGCCAAATTCCCTCATATAGTTCAGGGTGAGGGCGATCCCGTGATCCTCATGTCGCTCATAGGTAACCGTAAATCCCAGGTCGTGACACAAAGCCCCGGTGCGGAGCAGGAGGGCATCCTCTTTGGCGATATGGAGTCGCCTGATGTAGTCATTGCATACTTTCAGGACATCAAGGGTATGTGACAGGCCGTGGTAACAAAGGTCTGGTGAGAGTTCTTCCCGAAGTAGCTCGAGAACCTTCTTCCGCAACTTCAAATATCCCGTCATGACGATGACTCATTAACTGATGACCTGCACGAGCCAGAAAATCAGGCCCAGCATGGCAAACACAAAACTCAGGGCAAAAAATCTGAGGGCTTTGTGTACACTGGCAAATTTATCGGCTATGATCTTGCTTTCCGCGTGGATCTGTTGGGCCAGCTGGGAGTAAAGTTCTTCCTCACTACTGCAGATCTCAAGCAGTTTTTTTGTGTATTCCTCCGAGCTTCCAAAGGCCTTAACCGCATCCAGAAAGAAAAAGACATTGTCGTCGTATTTCATCTCCATCTGTGGCATAAAGCATTTAAAGCAGAAAAAGGTGGAAATCAGCACACAAAGCAGCCAGAGAAAGGCAAAGACCGTGAACCAAATGTTGGTCTCAAATGAAGGTTGAAATGCGTCCAGCCGGTCTGCGAACAGCCCCAGGATAAGACTGTGAAAGGAAAAAATGACCCCCGCCTTGAATTCGGAGGCCCTGATCAGTTTTTCGAGTCGCTCGAGTTGTTCCCAGTAATTATTCGGGTCCTGTCTGCTCATGCTCTGTACTTAGTTGTGAACCACAATTTAGGCATTTACTTCCTCTTTGGATTTGGCATGGCGGATTATTTTCCTTTTCTCAACAAAATACATTTCCATTTCGCCCTTGTTCTTCACCAACACCTTCCCTCTGGATACGCAATCGTATACCTCTTTTATGCGCTGGTAGGTATTTTCCGAAATGTTGATCCTGCCCGGTTCCGAGAGGGATTCCATTCGGGAGGCCACATTGACCGCATCCCCCCAAATATCGTAGGCAAACTTGTTGAGCCCCACCACCCCGGCAACCACAGTACCCGTATTGATACCTATCCTCACCTCAAAGGGCACAATGCCCTCCTTGGGTTCCCTTTTGATCTCCTCCATGACGGCTGCCATCTCAAAGGCAGCCTCCACCATTTTAAAGGGGTGGTCCGTTGTCGGGAAAGGCAAGCCCCCGGCACACATATAGGCATCCCCTACGGTCTTGATCTTTTCCAGTTCGTATTTATCCATGATCTCGTCGAATCGGGAGAAATAATAATCGACGCTTTTCACAAGGATCTCCGGCGACAGGTTCTGGGCATGGGATGTAAATCCCTGGAAATCCGAAAACAGGATGGTCACCGACTCAAATCGCTTGGCGGCCACCTTTCCGTTTTGCTTGAGTTCCTCGGCGGTTTCCTCAGGCAGAATATTGAGCAGCAACTTATCTGATCGATCCCTTTCGTCGGCGATGATCTTGTTGGTCTTCTTCACGTATTTGTATCGGCTGTAGGCCCCAACGGCCATGACAAAGACCAGGATAAGGGAGATAATGGTCCCGTAGATGACGTATTTCTGACGTTTGGCCTGTAGTGCTGCGATCTCCTTTTCCTTGTTCAGTAAGTCAATCTTATCCTGATTCTGCTGATTTTCAAAATCGAATTGTAACCCCCTGATCTTGTCATCGGTCTCCAGGTTGTAGAGGATGTCCTTTTGAGCAAGAAAGAGATTCTGGTATTCAAAGGCCTTCCGGTAGTTGCCAAAAGCGGAATAGGTAGCAGACAACCCTTCATAAATATCGCGCAGCCCTTTATCGGATCCCAGCTCCTTGGCCAGCACCTCTGCTTCGGCGTATAATCCTACCGCTTTTGAGAAATCCGTCTTCTGATATACCGTTCCAAGGCCGATGAGTGCATTCAAAGTTTCCAGCGGCTGCTTCTTTTCCCGGGCAGTTTTATAGGAAAGGGTCAGGTATTCCACGGCTTTGTTCCGGTTCCCGATCTTGTTCTCGATAGTACCCATTTCCTTGAGGATATGAGTGTAATCAGAAGTGTTTTCTGAAAGCGGCAAAGCCCATTGATAGGCCTCCAGAGCCCGGTCGTAATCTTCACGCTTGTTAAAGATCTCGCCAATACCCATGTAGTAATAGGTGGCGATCTGAGGGTTCGAAATATAGGGCAGATAGGTTTCGAGCTGCTCAAAGTACTCAAGGGCCTTATCGTAGTCCTTGAGGTCTCCGTAGACAGCACCTATATTGGGCAACACAGAGGTGATGCGCATCGTATCCCCGATCTTTTCGGCAAAGTAGAGCGACCTGAGATAGTAATCCAGCGCCTTATCACTTCCGCCCTGACTCAGGTAAACACCCCCTAGATTATTGAGGATATTGGCCATCCCGCTTGTATCCCTGACCTTTTCAAAACTCTCCAGGGACTGTGTCCAGTGGTCCATGACCGCGAGGTAATTTCCCTGGTAGTAATTCCCGAGACCGATGTATTTCTGTGCCAGGGCCTGTCCTTCTGTGTATTTCAATATCTCAGCGAGTTCATCGGCTTCCTCGGCATATCGTATGGCGCCTTCAATATCCTCCTGAGAAAGTACGGCGAGGCTCAGGGCGTTCAGGGAATTTACCTTCGAGATATCCTGTTTGCCGGATGCGATCACCTGCTGAAGACTGTCAATTTCCCGGGTCTGTGCATGTACGTTAAATGCAATGCCAGCCAGCAGCCCCAGCAGTAGTCCTGTGAACAATCGTATCCTCACTTTTCTGTATTCCTTCATTTTCCTTTACTCTTTGATAACCCGGTATTCCAGTGCCCCATCCCTGGTTGTAAACCTGAAGAAGTACAACCCAAGGGGGTAATCACTCATATCGATCTGATGTGTTACGGGTCCGGACCTGCCGTCCAGCGAGGTGCGCAGCATGGAGATACCGTACATATTAAAGACATCCAGGGTAACCAGTTCAGGAAGGTCCTGGTCTATAAACAACACACCTCCCACCGGGTTGGGATAGAGGATAAAGGCCGTACTTCCACCACTGCCCGAATCGCATCGGTTAGAATTGGCATTCACCTCCGAAGTGGTGGAACTCTTGTGAGTACTATCCCGGCTGGTAAGTTCCCATTTCAGGGTATTTCCATCAAATTTGATCGTAAAGGTCCCAGTACCCGGGAGGAACATGAATGGCAATTCCCCACTGTACAACGCCGGTCCGGTTAACCGGTTCTCCGGACCTTCAAGGATATAGATCGTCTGTGCATTGGGGTTCTCATAACGGAAGTGAGCAATGTAGTTGAGCCCGTCGGGATCTCCCGAGATGAGCTCAACGCAGTCCATATAGGTTCGGATCTTCCGGAGTTCATTCCCGGTGGGGTTGATGTAGACCACACCCACCTGATCATAAGAAATTGTATAATTCTTAGGTTCTTCCAGGGTGATAAAGAAAATACCGGTAGCTCCCGGAGTATAGTCCACCCCGTTCTCATCCTTAAAGAGATATGGGATCCCGGCGGGGAATACGTCTGCAGCGGTCTCGTTGTAGGCATATCCTTCAATACTGGTCGCAATAGCAGCAGGATCGATCTCAGTTCCCTGATCGATAACGATATCTCCGGTGGATACAGTGAGACTGGCGGGAGTCACGCGGATCGTACCTGAACCGTAGGTAATATTGAAATTATAACCGATGGGGTCCAGCAATGTACCCGGAAAGGAATTGTGGAACTCTGTTCCGGGGGTTACGTCCAGACCGGTGATCAGGTTGAGGGAATAAAAGCTGCTGATCGCTTCATCCCCGTCACCATCATACACGATAGCAAATACCTCGGAATAGTCGTTCAAATCATTTGCTCCCCCAAGATCACTGTCATTTACAAGGGCTTTAAAACCATTTTCAAAGGACCCGAAGGAGGCAGCTCCATTAAAGAGGTCCTCACTGTTGACCAGGGCCTTGAAATCATTGACCAGGGCCTTGAAACCGTTGGTCAGGTAGTCCGAATAATCATCAAAGTGTGTGGTGTTCAGGTTTACGAGGTTCATCTCGTTGACCAGAGCCTTAAAGCCGTTCTGCAAGGTGCGTTCCGTAGAGATCCAGCTGCCCTCGTCCAACAGATTCAGGATGGCCAGTTGCTCGTCATTGACCAGGGCCTTAAAGCCATTGATCAGGGCCAGGGTATTCTCAGGATAAAAGGTCGTAAGATGAGCCTGGGAAAGGGCCGATAGGAAGGCCTGGTTATCTGATATCCCAGTGGCGTCATAGTTGTAATTCAGGTTCAGGACTATAGGCTGACCATAGACCACCTCAACGGGTTCAGGAACAATTTCCAGGTCTTTTTTACTGACGATAAAGGACCCGTTCTTAAAGTTGACCACATACCCTTCAAGGGCTGTGAGCTGATCAGGGGTGGCATTTTCCAGGTCGAAGGACGGAAAGATCACATAGTTGGCCACACGAGGAAAAGGACCAACAGCCTCCGTCGTGAATTTGACAGGAGGAAGTCCGAGGCTTTCAAAATCCGTGCCCTCCGGCAATCCCTCCACAGTGAAACCGAATTCATAATCCTGTCCATATTCAATTTGGATATCGTTCGCGGCAATATTGATCGCGATGGTCCCGGGATCCAGCAGGAAGATAGGATTCGACTTTCCTCCGTCGCCTCCCAGTGGCGTAGTAGAATTCGTAAACACCGTCACCGGGTCGTTCCCTGTGAAGGGACCTACAAGGACCTTGATCTCGGTGGGATACTCGGGATCGTAGAAAGTGATCGGAAGCTCGTCTTCTCCAAAAAACACGGTGGGATCCGTGGGGAAATAATCCCCGTTGATCGTGAGTTCG
>NZ_JBFGBM010000071.1:0-12027 GCF_041567615.1 Muriicola sp. | reverse complement strand
GCAAGCGGACTAAAAGTTGCGTTATAGTGATTTTCAATCAGGGTCTTCAATTGCTGAATGTCCTTCTCTTCCTCAACGGCCAGCAGGTTCAAGGCTTCCTTGTTGCAGCGTTGTTCAAAGGTCTTGTTCTCATCCAGCACATATGCGATCCCGCCGCTCATTCCGGCTCCGAAGTTTCTGCCGACCTCCCCAAGGATTACGGCTACTCCGCCGGTCATATATTCACACCCATGGTCCCCAATGCCTTCCACAACGGCCGTGGCCCCGGAGTTCCTAACACAGAATCGTTCTCCTGCCTTACCGTTGATATAAGCCTCTCCGGAGGTAGCCCCGTAGAGTGTCACATTTCCGGTAATGATATTTTCCTCGGGCTTCAGGGTGGATTTTTCCGGGATCTTGACGATGATTTTGGCACCGGACAACCCTTTGCCGAGATAATCATTGGTATTCCCATTGACCACCATGGTGAGGCCTTTGGTCGCGAAGGCCCCAAAACTCTGCCCTGCAGACCCGGTGAAATTGAGTTTCAGCGTATTTTCAGGCAAGCCTTCAGCCCCGTATATCTTTGAGATCTCATTGCTGATGATGGCCCCGATTGCACGGTTCGTATTGTGGATCGCGAAATCCAGGCTGGTCTTTTCTTTCCGGAAAAGGGCCGGATGCGCCTGGGAAATGATTTCAAACTCAATCGAATCCTTCACGGTATGCTCCTGTTTGGTGGTGTTGTACAGTTTCGTGCCCTTGGGGACATCAATGGTGTGGAGGATGGGCGTGAGATCCAGGCCATTAGCCTTGTAATGATCAATAGCCTTGTTCCTGTTGAGTTTGTGCACCTGTCCTACCATTTCATCAATCGTCCTAAAGCCCAATTTCGCCATGATCTCCCTGAGTTCCTGGGCTACGAAATACATATAATTCACAACGTGTTCGGGCTTTCCTTCAAATTTCTTCCTCAGCTCCGGATTCTGGGTGGCGATACCTACAGGACAGGTATTCAAATGGCAGACCCGCATCATGATGCAGCCTGAAGCCACCAGGGGAGCAGTTGCAAATCCGAACTCCTCGGCTCCCAGCAGACAGGCCACAGCCACATCCCGTCCCGTTTTCAACTGCCCGTCGCATTCCAGTACAACGCGATTCCTCAGGTCGTTCATGACCAGGGTTTGCTGCGCTTCGGCTATTCCCAGTTCCCAGGGCAGTCCTGCGTGTTTCAGGGAGGTCAGGGGCGAAGCACCCGTTCCTCCGTCAAACCCGGAAATAAGGATCACATCGGCCTTGGCCTTGGCAACACCGGCTGCTACGGTTCCCACCCCTACTTCGGATACGAGCTTTACATTGATCCGCGCCTTTCGGTTGGCAGCCTTCAGGTCGTAGATCAGCTGAGACAGATCCTCTATGGAATAGATGTCGTGGTGGGGTGGTGGCGAGATGAGTCCCACATAAGGCGTGGAATTCCTCGTCTTGGCGATGAAAGGATTTACCTTCGGACCTGGTAATTGACCGCCTTCCCCCGGTTTGGCACCCTGTGCCATTTTGATCTGTATCTCCTGGGCATTGGTCAGGTAGTTGGAGGTAACCCCGAATCGACCCGAAGCCACTTGTTTGATGGCACTGTTGCGCCAGTCTCCCGTCTGATTCTTGTAAAAACGTTCAGCGTCTTCACCCCCTTCCCCGGAATTGCTTTTCCCGCCGATCCGGTTCATGGCCACAGCCAGATTCTCATGAGCTTCCTTGCTGATGGAACCGTATGACATGGCCCCGGTCTTAAAGCGCTTGACAATATTCGTCCAGGGCTCCACTTCCTCCAGGGGGATGGGATCGAAATTGGTAAATTCAAACAACCCCCTTATGGTCATCAGGTCTCTGGATTGTTCATTGACGATCTCAGCAAATTCTTTGTAGGTCTCGGGTTCATTGTTTCGGACCGACTTCTGGAGTTTTGCAATCGAAAGAGGATTGAACATATGTTTTTCTCCATCCCGCCTCCATCTGTACTCTCCTCCGATCTCCAGGTCGAGGTTGGCCGCTACATGAGTATGGGCAAAGGCCTTTTTATGTCTTTTAGAGATTTCTTTTTCGATCTGGTATAGGCCGATCCCCTGAATCCTCGTGGGTGTATTTGGGAAATATTTCTCCACCACCTGTGTATTCAGGCCGATGCATTCGAAGAGCTGGGAACCCCTGTACGAATTCAGCGTGGAGATCCCGATCTTGTTCATCACCTTCACGATGCCTTTCCCTATGGCCTTGTTGTAATTCTTAATAGCCTCGTCAAAGGTGTATTCGGTAATGTCATTTTCCTCGATCTGTTCCCCTATGATCTCGTTGACCAGGTAAGGGTTGATAGCACTGGCTCCAAATCCAAAGAGGAGGGCAAAATGGTGCACTTCCCGTGGTTCTGCAGATTCTATTATGATACTCAGCTTAGATCTTTTGCCCAATCGCTGTAATCCACTGTTGACGTAAGAACAAGCCAGAAGGGCCGGAATAGGTGCTTTTTGCCGGCTTACAAACCGGTCGGATAAGATGATGATATTCGCCCCTTCATCGATCGCTTTAGAGGCCTGGTTCAGTAAAGAATCCAGGGCGTCCTCCAGGCCATTGTGACCCCGGTCCACTTCGTACAGCATAGGGATGGATACCACTTTGTAATCAGGGCTTGCGTCATAGTTTTTGATCTTGTCCAGGTCCTCCTTGGAGATGACTGGGTTCTGAATCTTGAGTTTTCGGCAATGGAGTTCCGTGATCTCAAAAATGTTCCTGTCTGTCCCCAGGGTAAGACTGATATCCGTGATGAGTTCCTCCCTGATCCCGTCAAGGGGAGGGTTGGTAACCTGGGCAAATAATTGTTTGAAGTAATTGTATATCAGCTGAGGCCTTTCAGACAGAACCGCAATGGGGGTGTCTGATCCCATAGATCCGATAGGTTCTTTTGCGTTCTTACCCATCGGCAGGATTATGGTGTTGATATCTTCCAGGGTGTACCCAAAAATGGCTTTCCTCTTCTCCACGGTCTCCTCCCCCAGGAACAGGGGGCAGTCATTGTAGGGAATGTCCCTCAGGTGGACCAGGTTGTCATTCAGCCACTTTCTGTATGGGTGCTTCTTTGCAATGGCCTCCTTTATTTCCGTATCATTTACGATCCGTCCTTCTTCCATATTGACCAGGAACATCCGCCCGGGTTCCAGACGGCCGTGTCTCTCAATATTTTCAGGAGCGATCTCCAGTACTCCGGTTTCGGAGGACATGATCACATACCCATCTTTCGTGACTGAATATCGGGAAGGCCGAAGTCCGTTCCTGTCGAGAAGTGCTCCTATGTAATTCCCATCTGTAAAAGGGATGGAAGCGGGTCCGTCCCAAGGCTCCATAAGGCATGAATTATACTCGTAAAAAGCCTTTTTGGTATCGGACATTTCCGTGTTTTTCTCCCATGCCTCGGGCACCAGCATCATCATTACCTCTGGTAAGGATCTGCCTGTCATCAATAGCAGTTCTACCACCATATCCATAGTGGCAGAGTCTGATTTACCCGGCAGGATGATTGGGAGTATTTTTTTGATCTCCGGTCCGAAAAGCGGACTTTCCATCAGGGCTTCCCTGGATCGCATCCGGGTGACATTACCTCGCAGCGTATTGATTTCCCCATTGTGGCACATATACCGGAAGGGTTGGGCCAAATCCCATGTAGGGAAGGTATTCGTGGAAAACCTCTGATGCACGAGCGCCAGGCGCGTGACCACCCGGGGGTCCATCAGGTCTTTGTAATATAACTTGATGTCCTGAGGCATCAGCAACCCCTTGAAGATGATTATTTTGGTAGACAGGCTCGGAACATAGAAAAACTTGGTCTCAGAAAGCTTTGAATCGATGATCCTGTGCTCTGTAACCTTCCTTGCGATGAACAGTTTCCTGTTGAAGGTTGCCGTATCCTGTTCTTCGTTTTCTTTGCCTACAAAGATCTGCTTCACATAAGGTTCAGTCTCTGAAGCTATCCTGCCCGGGATACCCTTGTTTACCGGTACATCCCTCCATCCCAGTAAACGGAGTCCCTGCCTGGCGATCTCTTCTTCCAGGACTTGCATACAAAATACCCTCTGGTTCTCCTTTTTGGGTAAAAAGACATTCCCGGCTGCATAATCCCCGGCTTCGGGTAAATCAAAGGAACATACCTCCGTAAAATACTGATGGGGTATATCGATCAGGATCCCTGCTCCGTCCCCGGTTTTCCCATCCGCACTGACAGCTCCTCTGTGCTCCAGCTTGTCAAGGATCTCCAGGGCCTTGTGGATGATCTCATTCGATTTTTTCCCTTTCAAGCTACAAATGAATCCCGCTCCGCAATTGTCATGCTCGAACTCGGGTAAATACAATCCTTGCTTCTTCAACATCACTTTAGTGTATTTGAACAAAAATATCAAAAACACTAGGAATCATTCTTGATTTAGCTCTATTCAGTAAAAGAAATGCATCGTTTTTAATATATTCTTAAAATAAAATCAATATGGAATTTTAACCCTTATTAAAATGCTATTTTGATAATGGGACCTGAACAAAAAAGACCCTGGAAACGGGTCTTTTTATATAGAATGGAGTTAATACCTGCTTGTGTCACATCAGTCCTTGAGAATACTCCTCGAAATCACGACCTTCTGTATCTCCGAGGTTCCTTCATAGATCTGAGTGATCTTGGCGTCCCTCATCATTCTTTCCACATGATAGTCCTTGACAAAACCATTTCCTCCGTGGATCTGTACAGCCTCAACCGTCGTTTCCATAGCTACCTGGGAAGCGTATAGTTTGGCCATGGCCCCAGACAGGTCATAATTCCTGTGCTGGTCTTTGTCTACAGCAGCTTTGTACACCAGCATGCGGGCAGCGTCGATTTGCGTATGCATATCGGCCAGCTTAAAGGCTATGGCCTGATGATTCATGATCTCTGTACCGAAAGCCTTCCTTTCTTTGGAGTATTTTTTAGCCAATTCATAGGCCCCTGCAGCAATCCCAAGGGCCTGGGCTGCGATCCCTATCCTTCCTCCTGCCAGGGTTTTCATGGCGAACTTAAAACCAAATCCATCCTCCCCAATCCGGTTCTCCTTGGGCACTTTCACATCGTTGAAATTCAGGGAGTGCGTATCGCTTCCGCGGATACCCAACTTATTCTCTTTCGGGCCGATCTCAAATCCCTTCATGCCTTTTTCCACAATCAGGGCATTGATGCCTTTGTGTTTTTTGGCAGGATCGGTTTGTGCCATTACCAGGTACACATCGGCAGTTCCTCCGTTTGTGATCCAGTTCTTGGTCCCATTGAGTATATAATGATCCCCTTTGTCAATAGCAGTGGTTTTCTGGGAAGTGGCATCACTGCCGGCTTCCGGTTCAGAAAGGCAAAAGGCTCCAATAATCTCCCCAGTGGCCAGCCTTGTCAGGTATTTCTGCTTCTGTTCTTCTGTTCCGTAGGTCTCAAGGCCCCAGCACACCAGGGAGTTATTTACCGAAACAATGACGGAAGCAGATGCATCCACCTTAGACAATTCTTCCATGACCAGGACATACGAAAGCGTTTCGAGACCGCTGCCCCCGTATTTTGGGTCGACCATCATCCCCATAAACCCAAGTTCACCCATCATCTTTACCTGAGTGGCAGGGAATTTTTGCTCTTCATCCCTTTCAATTACTCCCGGCAATAATTCCTGCTGGGCAAAATCCCGTGCAGCCTGTTGGATCATCAGTTGCTCTTCCGTAAGTGTAAAATCCATCGCGTTTATAGTATTGTTAAAAAAGGCTCCCAAATATACGGCTTGATTGGATATTATTCAATGATTATATGATCGATTTGAGAATATCATAATCATATTTTTTAGTCACATCCCTATAGATGAAATGGAAATCCTTTCATACCCGGTCAATATTTTTATATTTGTTCCCAGGGTTTTAACACGCTTGATTCGCATGGTAATTATGAGACAGCACTAGCTTTAAATACAGGCGGTCCTGTGTTATGGGACAAAACTATTCTTAAGTAAACGAACTCATAATCAAATCCTGATTTTTAATGAAAGACCTTTTAAAGCAGTACGAGGATAGAGCCCCGGAAATCGTTTTTAACTGGAAGGATCCGGAAACGGAGGCCGAGGGCTGGGCGGTGATCAATTCTCTTCGGGGAGGTGCCGCAGGCGGAGGAACGCGAATGAGGGAAGGCCTTGACATGAATGAAGTCCTCTCCCTGGCAAAGACCATGGAGGTGAAATTCACGGTATCCGGACCTCCAATAGGCGGAGCCAAATCCGGTATCAATTTCAACCCGAACGATCCCAGGAAAAGGGGAGTGCTGGAACGCTGGTACAGGGCGGTCTCCCCATTGCTCAAAAGTTATTACGGCACAGGGGGTGATCTCAATGTAGATGAGATCCACGAGGTGATCCCGATCACTGAAGACGCGGGTGTCTGGCACCCTCAGGAGGGGGTGTTCAACGGACACTTTAAACCCACCGAAGCCGATAAGATCAACCGCATAGGCCAGCTGAGACTGGGGGTCATCAAGGTGCTGGAAAGTTCGGCATACTCCCCGGACACCAGTAAGAAATACACGGTAGCCGACATGATCACCGGGTACGGGGTTGCTGAGGCGGTCCGGCATTATTACGATATTTACGGGGGTTCCGTGATCGGTAAAAAGGCGATTGTACAGGGATTTGGGAATGTAGGCGCTGCTGCGGCCTTCTACCTGGCTCAAATGGGAGCACGGGTTGTGGGCATTATCGACCGTGTCGGTGGGGTCATCAAGGAAGATGGATTCTCATTTGATGAGATCAAGTCCTTTTTCCTTCACAAAAAGGGAAATACCCTCATCGCCGATGCGGACAGGATGATCCCATTTACGGAAATGAATGAACGGATATGGAGCTTGCAGACGGAGATCTTTGCGCCGTGTGCGGCTTCTCGGCTCATAACCAAAGACCAGATCACCCAGATGATCGACAGCGGTTTGGAAGTGATCTCCTGCGGGGCCAATGTTCCCTTTGCCGATAAGGAGATCTTTTTCGGGCCCATCATGGAATACACAGACGAGAAGGTGAGCCTGATCCCTGACTTTATATCCAACTGTGGTATGGCCCGTGTTTTTGCCTTTTTTATGGAAGGCAGGGTTGCGATGGAAGACGAATTGATATTTAAGGATACCTCTGATGTGATCAGAAAGGCAATTTTGAATATCTTTAAGCAAAATCATACCAAGACTAACTTAAGCAAAACGGCATTTGAAATTGCACTTAAACAACTCTTGTAAAATCTAACCAATATGGAAACCATTATCATCATTGTCTTTTTGGCCGGTTACCTGGCTATTACCCTGGAGCATAACCTGAAAATCGATAAGTTGATCCCGGCCCTGGCTATGATGGCAATCCTTTGGGCGTTGATCGCCCTGACCCATATGCCGGTTTTTGAGGTCAATGCGGAACTCAAGGAGCTGGAACCTTCCCATCTGGATGAGATGCTCCTGCACCACCTGGGGAAGACTGCTGAGATCCTGGTATTCCTCCTGGGTGCCATGACGATTGTGGAGATCATCGATTACTTCGATGGCTTTGCTACCATTAAAGGCTATATCCGCACCAAGAAGAAATCCAAATTATTGTGGCTTTTTTCCATCCTTGCCTTTATTCTTTCCGCGATCATAGACAATCTTACTGCGACCATTGTACTGGTCACCATATTACAGAAAGTGATCAAGGACAGGGAGATCAGACTCTGGTTTGCCGGTATGATCGTGATTGCCGCCAATGCAGGGGGTGCCTGGTCTCCTATCGGGGACGTAACGACCACCATGCTCTGGATCGCCAATAAGGTGTCTGCATGGCAACTCATCGAACACGTCTTTATCCCTTCCGTGATGTGTATGGTAGTGCCTGTTCTTTTTGCATTGCGCTACGAGGTTTTTAAAGGGGAATTGGATATGGACCTGGAAAAAAAAGAGGTCCCAAAATCTCCCTATGGAGGGACTATGTTATACCTGGGATTGGGGTCCATCGTATTCGTTCCCTTTTTCAAAACGATCACGCATCTGCCTCCCTACGTTGGGATGATGCTGTCCCTGGCTATCGTGGCGACTTTTGCCGAGATCTACAGCAATGCCAAATTCAGTATCTCAACGGTGGACTTTGATGAAGAAAAACACGACCATCACAGCCCTGTACATACCTCCCTATCCAAGATAGAATTGCCCAGTATTTTATTCTTCCTGGGAATCCTTTTGGCAGTGGCTGCCCTGGAATCGCTCGGGATGCTTTTTGAATTCGCAGAATCCCTGGATCAATACATGCCGATGCTGGGAACGGAAGCCGTCGCAGGCACGGTTTCAGATCTGGTCATATTGATTCTGGGAGTTGGTTCGGCCATTATCGATAATGTTCCCCTGGTAGCTGCCAGTATTGGAATGTTCTCTGTTCCTATTGATGATCCCGTCTGGCACTTTATCGCCTACTCTGCCGGAACCGGTGGAAGTATGCTCATTATTGGTTCCGCCGCCGGTGTTGTGGCCATGGGAATGGAGAAGATCGACTTCTTCTGGTATCTCCGTAAGATCGCCTGGCTTGCCCTGGTCGGATTCCTGGCAGGAGCGGTCACATTTATTCTCATTAGAAATTTACTGTTGAACGCATAATTAAATAGACAGAACTCCGTTATAGGGGCAAAATAATTAAGGGAACTTCTATGATTCTATTTCAAGATCTGGCTGATGAGGCCCAGGTTGGGGAGATAATATCCGAAGAAAAGACACTTTCCGTCATCGATCTGATCCTCAGTGGGGGAACGGGAAGCATCGTGATCATCTCCGTACTTTTCGCCATGCTGGCCGTGGCTCTGTACATTTACTTTGAGCGGTTACTGGCTATCAAGGCCGCATCGACTATCGATAAAAACTTTATGAACCAGATACGGGACCACGTGATGAACGGTAAACTCGATGCCGCCAAGATCCTGTGTGCCCAGACCGATTCCCCGGTTGCCCGTTTGACGGAAAAAGGGGTGTCCAGAATTGGAAAACCGCTGGATGATATCAACGCAGCTATAGAGAATGCCGGAACACTCGAGGTTTACAAACTTGAAAAAAATGTAAATATCCTTGCGACCGTGGCTGGAGCCGCTCCTATGATCGGATTCCTGGGTACGGTGATCGGGATGATCCTGGCCTTTCACCAAATGGCGAGCAGCGGAGGACAGGCCGAAATGGGAGCCCTTGCCTCCGGTATCTATACGGCCATGACTACCACCGTAGCCGGATTGGTAGTGGGGATCATCGCCTATGTGGGATACAACCACCTCGTCAACAGAACAGACAAGGTCATCCATAAGATGGAGGCCCATGCGGTGGAATTCCTCGACCTCCTTAATGAACCCGTATAAGACGGACCTATGAAACTGAAAAGAGGAAATAAGATCAGTCCGGAATTCAGCATGTCCTCCATGACGGACATCGTTTTTCTGCTGCTGATCTTCTTTATGCTGACGGCCAACTCTCCCAACGCCCTGGACCTGTTATTGCCCAAGGCCCGAGGGAAGTCGACCAACACCCAGAACGTCTCGGTTTCCATCAACAGGGACCTGGAGTACTTTGTGAACAATCAGCAGATCAACGGAACCTATATTGAAATTGAATTAAAAAAAGCGCTGGAAGGGAAAGAGAACCCCACTATTATTCTCAGGGCAGAGGAAAGCGTGGCCATCAAAGAGGCCGTAAACGTCATGGACATTGCCAACAGGAATAATTACAAGGTGATCCTCGCAGTGCGACCCAACTGATGGCGTTGCTGGATACGAGACACAAAAAGAAATCATTCTCGCTCACGGTCTTTCTGTTGAGCGCCCTCGTCCTGTTGCTTTTTTATATCGGCCTTACCTATATGGACCCGCCCATTGAAAATGGGATCACCGTAAACTTTGGAAGCATGGAATTCGGTTCCGGAAGGGAACAGCCCCAGGAATTGCTCAGACCCAAACAGGAGGAGACCCCCCAGCCGGTGGAAACCGAAAAAACTGCAGCCGAACCTGAGGAAGTAGACGAAACACCTGAAGACACCTCCCCGGATAAGGAAGCTGAAAACCTCCTCACCCAGGAAAGGGAGGAGGCCATCAGGATACAGAAGGAGAATGAGGCAAAGCGCAAAGCTGAGGAGGCTGCGAGAAAACTCAAAGAAGAAGCGGAAAGGGCCGAACGAGAAAGGCAGGCTGCCATTGAGAGAGCGCGACAGGAGGAGGAAGCCAAGAAAAGAAAGCTGGACGCCCTCATGGGAGGAATCAACAATGCCGATGGTACCGCCCAGGGCAATGAAGGCGATGATGCCCTGCCGGGCGATAAAGGTCAGCCCGATGGAGACCCTTATGCGAACAGCTATTACGGCAGTCCCGGATCGGGAAGCGGCACAGGGGGATATGGTCTCAAAGGCAGGTCTTTGGCCAGCAGGGGCAAGGAAGAGCAGAATTGCAACGAAGAAGGCCGGGTGGTGGTCAGGATCGTGGTGGACCAGAATGGACGGGTGATCGAAGCTACCCCGGGAGTCAAAGGAACGACCAATAATCATCCCTGTCTCCTTGATCCTGCCAGGAAAACAGCATTTCTGCATCGCTGGAATCCGGATTCGAAAGCACCGGCACAGCAGATTGGCTTTGTGGTCGTCAACTTTAAATTAGGGGAATAGTACATGACCTACCGGGAAACCTTGGATTGGATGTTCGCCCAGCTTCCCATGTACCAGCAAAAAGGAGCTTCGGCTTACAATGGTAAACTCCAGGGGATTCAGGAATTCTCTACCCATCTGGGGGATCCCCATCTCACCTTCAAAAGCATACATGTAGCGGGGACCAATGGCAAAGGTTCCTGCAGCCATATGCTGGCCTCCATACTTCAGGAGGCCGGTTATAAAACCGGTCTGTACACCTCTCCCCACCTCCGAGATTTCAGGGAGCGGATCAGGATCAACGGGCAGAAGATCCCGGAAGAGGAGGTTATGGAATTCATCGGCGGGAATAAGCCCTATATCCAGAAAAAACGCATGTCCTTTTTCGAGATGACCGTGGCCATGGCGTTTGATTATTTCTCCAAAGAAGGAGTGGATATCGCCGTGATCGAAGTTGGGCTTGGCGGACGGCTGGATTCTACAAACATTATAAATCCTGAGGTATCTCTGATAACCAACATCGGGATGGACCACACGGACCTGCTGGGGGATACCATGGAAAAGATCGCCTATGAAAAAGCTGGTATCATCAAGCCTTATACCCCGGTGGTGGTCAGCGAAAGACAATATGTGACCTGGGAAGTATTCACCGCTGTGGCCCAACAGCAGCGGGCACCGATCATCTTTGCCGAAGATGTGATTTCCGAAACCTACCCTACGTCTCTTCTTGGGTCATACCAGTACAGGAATATCAAAGGAGTCTTGGCTGTGATCAACGCCCTTAAGGATTTTACGATCTCAGAAGAACATATCCGTTGTGGATTGATGAGAGTTGTAGAGAACACCGGACTCCTGGGGCGATGGCAGATCCTTTCCGAAAGTCCGAAAATCATTGCAGATACGGCTCACAACAGTGAAGGATTGACCCTGGTAATGGAACAACTCCGAAAAGAGAAATATGAATCCCTTTGGTTCATACTGGGTTTTGTGCAGGAAAAGAACCTGGACCAGATCCTTCCCCTGTTTCCAAAGAATGCCAAATACCTCTTCTGTAAACCGGATATTCAGAGGGGGTTGTCTGCCGAAAAACTTGCTGAAAAAGCCGTGGAATTCGGCTTAAAAGGTGAGGTTTTTTCCTCGGTAAATAAAGCCCTTGAATCAGCTGAGGAACGGGCGGGAAAGGACGATCTCATCTTTGTGGGGGGCAGTAATTTTACGGTCGCTGAAGTGGTGTGATTTTTTCTTTTTTTTGTTTTGGGTAACAAAAAACTATCCTATATTTGCACTCCCTTTCGGGCTCTTAGCTCAGTTGGTTCAGAGCACCTGCCTTACAAGCAGGGGGTCACTG
>NZ_JBFGBM010000070.1:0-12248 GCF_041567615.1 Muriicola sp. | reverse complement strand
TACTTTCAGGTGATCTTGAGAACTTTACAGGTATCGAAAATCAAGGATTTGGTACTTACAATACGCTCAACAGGGAGAACCACCTGTTGGAAGCCACCCTGAATTACAGGAAGGACTTCGGCAATTCTAGTATTGATGCCCTTGTAGGTTACTCCTTCCAGGACTTCAATGTAAGCGGAAGAAACGCTGCCGCCAGAGGATTCGCCAGTACGGATCTGAATCGAATGGGGTCAGAACTCAGAGAGACAGTGAATAATGCTGGAGCGACCATAGATGGTTCTTATCAGCAATATTTTTACGGGGTAAATACCTCCGGTCTTATCCTGAACAGGCTTCAGCCAACTGTTGTTGCGGGCGATAATATCGGTTTTGGTTTCGCCAAACTGGTTCGGGCTATGACTGCCGATACATTTGACAACACAGATGAATTGCAGTCGTTCTTTGCCCGTATCAACTATAACTTGAACAACAAATATCTGTTTACCGGGACGGTCAGGGCAGACGGTTCTTCCCGATTCGGTCCTGAAAACCAATACGGATATTTCCCTTCCGGTGCTTTTGCCTGGAAGCTTAACGAAGAAGGTTTCTTCGGTGATAATGTATCGACATTCAAGTTGCGTTTGAGTGGGGGTATCACCGGTAACCAGGATGGTCTGGGTTATGGTAACTTCGTAGCTAGACAGCGTTTCGGTGGCCTCGGTATTCAGAATGATTACGTCGTAAACCAGAACGGTCTTGCGATCGTTGCGACGGATGTGCCTGACCTGAAATGGGAAGAGACCCTGAACTTCAACGTGGGTCTTGATTTCGGATTCAATTCAGACAGGCTCTCCGGTAGTGTAGACGTATACCGCAGTGAGACCACGGACGTGCTCTTGAGGACTCCCCCTGCAGCACCTGCTGTAGACCCATTCCAGTTCGGTAATGTTGACGCCTCTATCCTGAACCAGGGTATTGAATTTGCGATCGCATACGACTTTGTACAGACACAGAACACAACTTTCTCTGCTGCTTTCAACATTGCATATAACGAGAACGAAGTTCAGGATTTTGCCAGTGCCATTAACACTGGTGAGATCAACGGACAAGGTTTATCTGGTGCTTTTGCCCAGCGTTTTGAGGCAGGAAGGTCCTTGTTCTCTTATTACATGGCAATCTTCGAAGGATTTGACAGTAACGGATTCCCCATATACCGCGATGTTGATGGGAACGGAACAGGAGACCCAATCGGAGACCAGACCTTTGTAGGAGAAGATGCCCTTCCAGATATTACTTCTGGACTTTCCCTGAATTTCCGCAGTGGAAACTGGGATGCTTCGGCCTATTTCTCCGGTCAGTTTGGATTCTCTGTGTATAACAACACGGCTAACGGATTCTTTACCGGAGGTTCAATCAACAACGCTAGAAACGTAACGCAGAATGTCGTTACCAGCGGTGAGGACGGTGGTGCCTCTGCGGATGTATCCACTCGATTCCTGGAAAAAGGAGATTTTGTTAGGTTCCAGAACGCAACCCTTGGGTACAATGTGCCTCTATCGGGTGAAGGTCTTTTCAAGACGCTGCGTTTGTCTCTTACAGGACAAAACCTGTTCCTGATCACCGACTACAGCGGATTAGATCCTGAAGTGACCGTTGCTACAGGAGACCTTGGATCCGGTGTCCCAACTAGGGGTATCGACTGGGCCGCGTTCCCTCCAGCAAGGACGTTCACATTCGGTCTTAATGCATCATTTTAATTAAAAAAATTGAAAATCATGAAAAGAAATCAATTCAAAATTTATTTTCTAACACTGGCGGTGGTATTGGGATTGACATCCTGTACGGACCTGGAAATTGAAGCGACTGATTCCATTATCAGTGAAGGCTTCCAGGGGTTAGCCGATCCCTCTTCCACAGTGGACGAATTATATAACAGGATTCTAAATCAGAATCAAACCCAGGCCGATTTATTCGCTTTAGCTGAAGTAACTACGGATGCTGCGATTATCCCCACCAGGGGAACCGACTGGGGAGATAATGGGTTGTGGAGAGTATTACACACTCATAACTGGAACAGTGAACACGCTTTTATTGCTAACGTTTGGAACAACTATAACGCCAACCAATTGATCGCTTCACAGGTTCTCGATTCCAGGAGTAACCCTTCAGCGGCGAACATCGGTGATGCGAGTTTTATCAGGGCCTACAGCATGTGGGTCATCCTGGATAATTTCGGTCAAGTTCCTTTCAGGGATGTATCGCTTCCTTCTTCAGCTTTGCCTGAAGTGCTTACAGGACAGGCGGCTGTAGATTTTATTCTGGCGGATCTCGACCAGGCTATCTCAAACCTTCCAACGATAGGAGCCGGAAGTGGAGAAGCCCTGAACAGAGCCAGCAAAGCAGCTGCACGTTACCTGAGAGCCAAGGTTTTATTGAATAAGCACGTCTATGTAGGAGGCAGCCCTGATTCTGGAGATATGGCTCAGGTGATTTCACTCGTTGATCAAATCGCCGGTGATGGATTTGCATTACAGGCTGGTTTCTTTGACTTGTTCCTCAACCCAAGTGATTTTGGAGGGAATGATGAAGTGATCTGGTCTTCAAACGCAGGACCCGCATGGAAAATATTCAATGGCTTACACTACAATTCAACCGCCGCCTCCGGAGGTGGGTGGAATGGATTTAGTACCCTGGCGGAATATTACGACCTGTATGAAGGTGATCCAAACCAGAATAGATTAGACGCAGCTGGAAATCCATTGGATGGTCAGGAAGAACGCAGGGGTGGAGTACCTCCTGGAGGAGTTCCTTTCACAGGCGTTCCCAGTACAACTAACCAGGATGGATTTGAACAAGGATCCAATGTCGGATTCGGATATCTTATCGGACAGCAATATGCTTTGAATGGTACACCCCTGACCGACAGGGCAGGAGCACCTTTAACGTTCAAGCGTAATTTTGTCGATGGTTCTGGCGCATCCAGTCTGATCAACAATGATGAAACTACCGGTATCCGCGTGATGAAATACAGCCCGCGTTACGGTACAGGATTTACTCCTAATGTTGTTTTATTCCGGTATGCCGATGCCCACTTAATGAAGGCTGAAGCCATGTTGCGCAGTGGTGGAGATGCTACAGCCATGGTGAATGAACTGAGGGTACTCAGAGGAGCTACTCCTCTAGGATCTGTCGGAGAGCAGCAACTGCTCGATGAAAGGGGCCGTGAATTATATCAGGAAGTATGGAGAAGGAATGATCTCATTCGCTTTGGACAATACACCAGAGATTGGGTATTTAAAGAAGCTGATGCTATCGGTAACGATGCGCGCAGATTATTCCCAATTCCCGCAGCTCAGTTGTTAGCGAATCCTAATCTGGTACAGAACCCAGGATACTAATTCTGAGACTAGAATATTCAAACCCCGGCCTTAAGCCGGGGTTTTTTTATTCCCCATTCCTGATCTGTTCTCCTAAACTCTTAACCTCTCACCTTTTCCTATGAATCGACTTCCTGATTCTCTGTTTCACCTGAGTAAATATTTATACTCCCTCCTATTTCTGATACAGTGGAAACTGGCCGAATCCTTTGATCAAATGCCTGAGGTTAATAAATCCTTTTCATGTCATAAAATGAAGGTTCCTCACCTGCCCTTTTTGTTTCAGAGCAAGAATTATGGAGCTTTTTGGACAACCCTGCAGGTAAGGCAATAATAGATTCTGTTGAATGACTCCCAGAGATTACAGGAATGAGGAAAAACACAATCTTAAAAGAGGTTCTCGTTGAATCCCTACTCTTAAGTCTCGAGGCGAGGTGTTCTATTAAAGCAGATAGAATATCCTACTGGGCAAAATAGATGTAAATCCCCACAACGATAAGCACTATGAGGAGACCGGCCTGTTTCACATATTTAAAAGGCGTGATCTCCACCTGTTCGGTATATTCCTGAACATAGGCTGTTGCCCTTGGTCTAAACTTTCCGATCAGGAGCATTATGGCTATGTTGGCCATAAACAAAATAGCCATTACGTGCAAGTAATGAGGGTAGGCGTCTGCCTCAATCAAGGCCAGTTCGGATGGATCTGTAATTCCCATGGCCGCTGCTTCCTCAAGGGCTTCACTGACGTACCTGGGCTGTAACCAGAACTGGGAAATTATATACAGCAGAGAACCTGAAATGATCCCGATCTTTGCGGCAATGGCCGGTACCCTCTTGGTGGCATACCCAATAACAATGATGGTTAGGATAGGAATGCTATAGATCCCGTTGATCTCCTGCAGGTAATTGAACAAACTCCCTGCATTGGCGATCATAGGAGCAATGAACATGGCGGCAAGGGCCAGGATGATTCCGAAGATCTTTCCGTAGCGCACGACTACCTTTTCGGGAGCCTCCTGGTTGATATGCTGTTTGTAGATATCAATTCCAAAAAGGGTTACCGAACTGTTCAGTACGCTGTTAAAAGAACTCAGAATGGCCCCAAAGAGTACGGCGGCAAAGAACCCGATCAACGGCTTCGGCAAAACGGCCCGGACGAGTTCCGGATAAGCCAGGTCACTGGACGCCAATCCTCCTTCAAAATAGTGATAGGCAATCATCCCAGGTAAGACGAGGATAATGGGCCCAAGGATCTTCAGGAAGGAAGCCAGTAATAGTCCTTTTTGACCTTCCGCCAGATTTTTGGCCGCAAGAGCACGCTGTATGATTTGCTGGTTAGTTCCCCAATAGAACAGCTGCACCAGCATCATCCCTGTAAATATGGTCTCGAACGGAACTTCCTGTCCGGCCTCCCCCGTAGAGTCGAATCGTTCAGGATTCGCCCCCATCAGGTTCTCCAGGCCCTGAAACACATGGCCGTCTCCAATGGCCATCAATCCGAAAATAGGGATCAGAATCCCTCCCAGTATGAGTCCGATCGCATTGATACTATCTGATACAGCGACCGCCTTCAGCCCACCAAATACAGCATAGATAGAACCGATGATCCCGATGCCCCAGATACATAAAACCAGGGCCGTTTTATCGGATACATTGAGCATTTCAGGCACGTTGAACATCCCGCTGATAGCCACCGACCCGGAATACAGGATTACCGGAAGTAACACCACCACATAACCCGTTAGAAAAAGGGCTGATGTGATGGTCTTGGTAGACACGTCGAACCGTTTGGCGAGGAATTGAGGAACGGTTGTAAGACCCCCTTTCAGATAACGGGGTAACAGGAAGATAGCCGTAATTACGATGGCTATCGCAGCCAGCGTCTCCCAGGCCATGACGGATAGTCCATCCTTATAAGCACTCCCGTTCAGTCCGACGATCTGTTCTGTCGAAAGGTTCGTCAAGAGGAGCGATCCGGCTATGACCCCTGCTGTCAGGCTTCTTCCCCCGAGGAAGTAACCATCCGAAGAGGTCTCATCTGTAGTTCTGGTTGCAAAATATGAGATAATGGCTACCAAAGAGGTAAAGCCGACGAAGGATAGTATTCCTATCATGATTCGGTTAGTTTGTTCGTTTGACCCTCTAATATATTGGATTATTTAGATAATTCATTCCCTTCCCCGTATTTAATGGTGAGAGCATATTCTTTTATAGAGGATTTTTTTCTAAAAAGTATCTATGAGTTCTCCATTAAAGGGAAATCCTAACCCTGGCATCTCTTGGTAAAATCTACTTTGTTCTTATCTCCTTTCAAAACTCAACTTCCATCTTTGTCAATTCCAGCCATAATCAACGAGACCGCGGGGAGTGATAAAAATCCCTGGGCAGACTTACTAGCTTTGGGCAATTAAGAATCGAATTCGTCTCAGGGAGTATTAATGAAATATTAATTGCATTGTTAAATGACTTAAGGGAAAGTAAAATAGACCCTCGTCAGGTAGGAAGATAGCGCCACAACCCATAATTTTGTAAGGCTCCGAAACTAAATCTCAATGAAGATTAAATTTTCTAATAGTGATGTTCATAGGAAGGAGTGTATCATTTGTTCCTGACACTGTAGTTCCGGCATCCATCATCCTGCAATTATTGTTAACCCCTAAACACAGAGAAAGAGCATGAGGCTTTCCAAGGCATTTTATTTAATCGGACTGTGTGTCTCTATTTTATTTTTTTTCGGATGTGACCGAAAAAAGAACGAAAGCACAGAAGTCGAGATATCCGACACCACTTTATTTTCTTTGATACCATCGGATCAATCAGGGTTGCGATTCGTTAACAAAGTAGAAAATCAAAAGGACTTCAACATCTTTAAATACAGGAACTTCTACAACGGGGGAGGTGTCGCCATAGGGGATATCAACAATGACGGACTGCCGGATATTTATCTGACCGGAAACATGGTCGGCAATAAGCTCTTCCTAAACAAGGGAAACCTGACTTTTGAAGACATTACGGACTCTGCAGGTGTGGAGGGCAATAAACCCTGGTCTACGGGAGTGGTGATGGTGGATATCAATAATGATGGATTGCTGGACATTTACGTAAGTAATGCCGGCAATATGATTGGTGATAATCACGACAACGACCTGTATATCAATAATGGCGACCTGACTTTTACAGAAAGGGCCGAAGAATACAACCTGGCAAAAACGGGGTTCTCTACCCACGCCTCTTTCTTCGACTACGACAAGGATGGCGACCTCGATGCGTATATCCTGAATAACAGCAACATCCCGGTGAGCAGCCTTGGCTATGCCGCCCAGCGGGAGGTACGGGCCCAGGACTGGGAAGGAGTACCGGATGTTTTCAAGGGTGTGGGCGATATGCTGCTGAGAAATGACAACGGGGTCTTTGTAGACGTGAGTGAGGAAGCCGGAATCTATGGAAGCCTTATCGGTTTTGGCCTTGGCATCATGATCACGGATATCAATAAGGACCTCTACCCCGATATTTATGTTTCCAATGATTTCTACGAAAGGGACTACCTCTATATCAACAACCAGGACGGCACGTTTACAGAAGACATCAAAGGGTGGACTTCCCACCTCTCACTCTCCGCTATGGGGATAGACATGGCTGATATCAATAACGACGGGCACGCGGAAATCTTTATCACGGATATGCTTCCGGAGGCCGATGAACGCGTCAAATCTGTGATGGAATTTGACGGGTATGACGTTTTTAAACTCAAACAGGAAAAGGATTTCTACCAGCAGTATATCCAGAATACCCTCCAACTGAACAACGGAAATGGTTCTTTTTCAGAGATCGCTTATTACAGCGGGGTAGATGCAACGGACTGGAGTTGGGCCGGACTCATGTTCGACATGGACAATGACGGATTCAGGGACATCTTTGTCACTAACGGAATTAACCACGACCTCACAGATCTCGATTTTGTCGACTTCTTTGCCAACGAGATCATCCAGAAAATGGCTTTGACCGGCCGGAAGGAATCCATAGATTCCATCATCAACAAGATGCCCATCAGGCCACAGCCCAACTACGCCTACCGGAACAACCACGACCTTACTTTCTCGAATGCCAATAAGGAATGGGGATTTGAATTGCCCACCATGTCTAACGGTGCGGCTTATGGGGACCTGGACAATGACGGGGACCTGGACCTGGTCGTGAGTAACGTGAACATGGAGACCTTTCTCTATGAGAACCACACAAATTCCATGACGGATAATCACTATATCCAGTTGAAATTCAAAGGGCCTGACAGGAACAAATTTGCCATAGGTGCCGCCGTGAATCTTTATTACGGGGATACGGTCATCTTCCAGGAATTGATCCCCTCCAGAGGATTTCAGTCGTCCATGGACTACACCATGACCATCGGTCTGGGCAAAACCACTAAGATCGATTCCCTCAGGGTGATATGGCCTGATGACAGAACTCAAAAACTAACGGACATAGGGACGAACCAAACCCTGTCGTTATCCTACGATGAGTCCTTAAAAAAATATATCGCTCCAAAGCCTGAACGCATAGTCCCATATTTACAGGAGATTACTGAGAATGTTCTGGTCGCTCACAGGGAGGACAACTATAACGATTTTGATTACGAAGGGCTGATCTACAAGCTGCTTTCCGAAGAAGGTCCGGCACTTGCCGTTGGTGATATAGACGGGGATGGTAATGAAGACCTCTTTATCGGAGGGGCTGCAGGCCAGCCAGGTACGATCTATAAACATCTGGGGAAGGGAAAGGTAAGGCCCTTATCTCAGCGCGTTCTGTTGGAGGACATGGATTTTGAGGACACGGCAGCAGCCTTTTTTGACGCCGATGGAGATGGGGATGCCGACCTCCTGGTAGGGTCAGGAGGTAACCAGGTCGGAAGGGAGTTGAGTTATCGCAACAGGCTTTATCTGAATGATGGTAAAGGTACCTTCAGCCGTTCTTCAGCGTCATTACCCTCCAGGTTTAAAAACACCTCTGTCATTGCGCCCTTTGATTTTGATGGGGACGGGGATGTGGATGTCTTTATAGGGTCGAGAAGCGTCGTGGGCACCTATGGGGTGGATCCGGACCATCTGTTCCTTGAGAACAATGGGGACGGGACTTTCCGGGATGCGACTGAGCGACTGGCCTATGACCTGCGGGATGCAGGTATGATCACGGATGCCTCCTGGGCCGACATGGACGGGGATGGCAGGAATGACCTGGTCACGGTATCGGAGTGGGGAACTCCAAGGATTTATCGAAATTCAGGGAGGCGCCTGTCCAAAATGGCCACGGACCTGGATGCCATGGACGGATGGTGGAACGTAGTGGAGGTCGCAGATCTCGACAATGATGGGGACAACGACCTCGTCCTGGGTAACCAGGGAGCTAACCTGCATTACAAACCGGGACCTGACCAACCCATGAAAATGTTCATAAATGATTTTGACGGGAACGGGACCATAGAGCAGATCGTAACCTTGCAGGAGAACGGTAGGGATTTCCCATTGCATCAGAAAAAAGAGCTCACCAATCAGATCGTTTCCCTCAAGAAACAAAACCTGAAAGCCTCCGAATACGCCAGGAGAAGTATAGATGAACTATGGCCCCCGAGCGTCATACAAAGCTCGATCACGAAGAAAGCCGCTATTTCTGAATCCATTATTGCCATCAATGAAGGGGGTGGAAAATTTACCGTCAAGAATCTCCCCCCACGTGTACAGTTGTCCTGCATATGCGGTATTTCCTGTACAGACATCAATAAGGATGGGTATGTAGACCTGATCATGGGGGGTAACAATTTTGAATTCAAACCCCAATACTCCAGACTGGACGCCGGTTACGGGAACGTGCTGCTGGGGAACAAGGATCTCGATTATCACTGGGAGGACTACTCCAAAAGCGGATTCTTTATCAGGGATGAGATCAAACACCTCGGACAATTTAAGGATAGTAACGGGGGTGTATTCCTGATCGCCGCCATAAATGATTCCCAACCAAAGATCTATAAGCTCAATGAATAGAACGGTTCTTATTGGAATTTTTGTTGTGTTGCTCGGCTGCGGAGATCGGGGAGGAGATCTCTTTACAAATCCGCCTTCCGGGGAGACAGGTATCACTTTCCAGAATACCCTCACGGAGACAGACGACCTTAATATCCTGGATTACCTGTATTTCTACAACGGCGGCGGGGTGGCCATAGGAGACATCAACGGGGACGACCTTCCGGATATCTACTTTTCGGGCAACCAGGTTAAGAACAGGCTCTACCTCAACAAGGGAGATCTCAGGTTTGAGGATATTACCGAAAAAGCCGGTGTCGGGGGAAACAGTTCCTGGAATACGGGGGCCGTTATGGGAGATGTCAATGGAGACGGTCTGCTGGACATCTACGTCTGCGCCGTGGTGGGGATCAACGGATTCAATGGGTACAATGAACTTTTTATTAATAATGGGGACCTGACCTTTACGGAAAGTGCTTCTAAATACGGACTCGATTTTGATACCTTCAGTTCCAATGCCGCTTTTCTGGACTACGACCTGGATGGCGACCTGGATCTTTATCTCCTTAACCACGCCGTGCACACCCAGGAATCTTTCGGGAGGGCAGACCTGAGGTTCAGGAGGGATTTTCAGACAGGGGACAGACTGCTTCGCAATGATGGGGATACGTTTACGGATGTCAGCGAAGAGGCAGGCATCTTTGGGGGGATCAACGGGTACGGCCTGGGAGTTGCCATCAGCGATTTCAACCTGGATGGTTACCCTGATATTTACGTGGGGAATGATTTCCACGAAGATGATTATTACTACCTGAACAATGGCGATGGCACTTTTTCTGAGGAGCTCAAAACCTATTTCACCCACACTACCAGATTCTCTATGGGTAATGACGTGGCAGACATCAACCACGATGGCTGGCCGGATATCTTATCCCTGGACATGCTTCCCGAGGATGAAACTGTTTTAAAGTCATCTGAAGGCGATGAAGATGTCCAGATCCACAGGCTCAAAATAAATCAATACGGGTACTACTATCAGTACTCGCGTAACATGCTTCAAATAAACCGTCCCGGATCCGGTTTCGAGGAAGTCGCCCTCATGAATGGAATTGCCGCAACGGATTGGAGTTGGAGTGCCTTGTTTGCCGATCTGAATTCTGATGGCCATCAGGATTTATTTATTTCAAACGGAATCCCTAAACGCCCGAACGATCTGGATTATATCAATTTTGTATCGGATGATCAGATCAAAAAGAAGATCAACAACACGAAACTGGTAGATCAGGAAGCCCTGGACCTGATGCCCTCGGGGAATATCCATAATTACATTTTTCAGGGCGTTAAAAATGGCCGATTCCAGGACCGATCACAGGACTGGATCACAAAAGACACGCTGGTCTCCGGGGCTACTGCCATAGGCGACCTGGACAATGACGGAGACCTCGACCTGGTAACTAACAACATCAACAACGAGCCCGCCCTTTACATCAACCAATCCGGAAAGGAGGCCCATTACCTGAAGCTCAAGTTGAAGTACAAGGGTATGAATCCCTTCGGGATCGGGACTAAGATCCTTTCTTACCACCAGGGGCACCTGCAATCCAGGGAAATGTATACCGTAAGGGGGTTTCAAGCCTCTTCCGAGCCTGTGATTCACTTCGGATACGGATCAGCAGACAAGGTCGATTCCCTTAGGATCCTTTGGCCGGATAAGACCACGCAGCTTCTCAAGGACATTTCTCCCAACCAGACCCTTGTCATACAACAGGAAGATGCAAAGTCCTTTGACCCTCCCTGGTTAAGACCTGCAAAAAAGACACTTTTTAAAAGAGTTGAGGACAATTTGGGACTAGGTTTCGTTCACAGAGAGGACCCCTACCTCGACTTCAACCGCCAAAAACTCATTCCCTATCAAGGTTCGGACCGTGGCCCTGCAGTAGCTGTGGGCGACCTGAACGGGGATGGATGGGAAGACATCTATTTCGGAGGTTCGAAGTTTGAACCTCCCCGCTTCTATTTCCAGACCCCTGACGGATTTGAAGAAAAGAAAATAGAAAGCATTGCGAAAGACTCCATCACGGAAGATATCTCTGCAGTAATTGAGGACCTCAACGGTGACGGGCGGAACGATCTTTTTATAGGAACAGGAGGTGCCGATTTTTACAATCAGATGGCTCCCTTGCTCAATTCCTATTACACAGCATCCGATTCTACCTTTATCAGACAAAAGCTAACGGATTCCTACCAAAATGCCTCGGTTATCGCCCCTTCCGATTTCGACGGTGACGGAGACATTGATCTGTTTGTGGGTAATCACATGATCACCAACGATTTTGGTAAAATTCCGGAGTCCTATCTCCTGTTAAATAATGGCGGAGTACTTGAAAAGGTTGAAAACAAAGACCTGGAACAAACAGGGATGGTGACGGATGCCATCTGGGACGATTACAACGGGGATGGTTCCCCCGATCTTATTGTGGTAGGCGAATGGATGTCTCCCGTTTTTTTCAGGAATGAAGGAGGGAATTTTATCAGGGATAGGGTGCTGGAGGACTCTGTTCCGGGGCTGTGGGAAAGCATCCTCGGTTTTGACATTGACGGGGACGGGGATAGGGATTACCTGCTCGGGAACTGGGGGCTGAACACCAAATTTACTGCTTCTGCGAAAGACCCCATGAAACTCTACTACGGTGATTTTGATCAGAACGGAACCTCGGAAACCATCCTGACTACGGTTAAAGAGGGAGAGAATTATCCCATAGAAGGTTTAAAAGGCCTGGCCGATCAGATGGTCAGCCTGAGGAAGAAATTCACGACTTACAGGTCATTTGCGGGGAAACCTGTTGAAGAGATTCTGGAGCGTGATCAATTGAAGCAG
>NZ_JBFGBM010000069.1:0-12305 GCF_041567615.1 Muriicola sp. | reverse complement strand
GAACGTATGGCAAAACAGTATTACGAAGAGCTGTATAAATGAGATCCGGGGCCCTGAAATATTTCATTTTTTTAGGGGCCTCATGGGCGCTTATCTTCCAGATTTCCTGTCGGCAAAGGACAGAAAAACAATCCGATCCCGCTGACAACACCCCAAAAGTTGAATCAGGTGTCCGGCTGATAGTCCTGGGCACGGCACAGGATGCAGGATCTCCTCAGATGGGGTGTGAAAAATCCTGTTGCCAAAACCTCTTTGAAAACCCGGACCCCAAAAGAAAGGTGGTTTCCCTGGGGTTAATAGATGGAAAACACCAAAAGCGATATCTCTTTGAAGCAACCCCGGACCTGCCTTCCCAGCTCCATTTCTTAAACCGCGCCGCCCGTGTTCGGGAGGGCATTATGCCAGACGGGGTATTCCTGACCCATGCCCATATCGGGCATTACAGCGGCCTCATGTTCTTCGGCAAGGAGGCGGTAAATGCGAAACAAGTGCCGGTCTATGCCATGCCGCGAATGGCAGCTTTCCTGGAAAGAAACGGGCCCTGGGGACAGCTGGTCAGCCAGCAAAATATCAGCGTCCAACCCCTCCTGTCTGATTCTGTAACAACGCTCACCCCATCTGTCTCCGTAGTGCCTGTTCGGGTGCCGCACCGGGATGAATATTCGGAATCCGTAGGCTTTATCATCCGCGGACAGGAGAAAAAGGCTTTGTTTATCCCGGACATCGATAAATGGGAACGGTGGGACCGAAACATCACAGACCTGATCGCTGAGGTCGATTACGCCTTTCTCGATGCTACCTTTTTTGACGGGGATGAGCTCAACACAAGGGACATTTCTGAGATCCCCCATCCTTTTGTCGTGGAGAGCATGGAACTTTTTGAAACCCTTCCCCCTGCAGAAAAACAAAAGATCATCTTTATACACTTCAACCACACCAATCCCCTGCTTTCTCCAGACTCTGAAGCATATGGGATCGTAAGCTCAGGTGGATTCCGCATAGCTTCGTTCGGGGATGAATTCGACCTGTAAGCTTTGAAACCCTCCCTGAAACAACATATAGCTCAGGCCATGGGAAAAGAAGTCTCCTCAGCCGTACCTGTTTCCGGAGGTGATATTTCCCTCGCTTACAAGATCGATCTGGAGGGGGAGGGCTTATTCTGCAAATACCATAAAGGGGCTCAGGGCTTTGCCATGCTCGAAGCGGAAAAAAGAGGGTTAGAGGCCATAGCAGCGACTGGGACCATCAGAACTCCCCTGGTAATGCACCTTGGGAAATTGGATCATGGAGCGTGCCTGCTGCTGGAATACGTGGAAAGAGGTCATCCTTCAGACCAAAGCATGGTCCGTTTTGGGGAACAGCTCGCCGGGTTACATACCTATAAACACTCCTCTTTTGGATGGGATACGGATAATTTCATCGGTTCCCTGCCCCAGACCAACACGCCTAGGAAAACATGGCCGGAATTCTATGCCGCAGAAAGGCTCAGTCCCCAGCTTAGAATGGCTTGTGATAAGGGGCTGCTGAGTCGGGATGAGGTCCCGGGTGAGAACCTCATGGAGGCAAGACTCCGGGATCTCTGCAGCGAAACACGACCCAGCCTGATCCACGGCGATCTCTGGGGAGGAAACTACCTTATCTCAACAAGGGGAGAAGGGTATCTCATAGATCCCAGCGTGAGTTATTCCCATCCGGGGATGGATCTCGCCATGAGCCGACTCTTCGGGGGATTTTCCCCTGCCTTCTACAGCGGATATGCGTCGGCAGCCAGCGATCTCATGCCTGAGCAGGACGAAATTGAACTCTACCAACTGTATTACCTCCTCGTTCACCTGAATTTGTTCGGCCTCTCTTACGCGGGCTCCGTAAAGCGTATCCTGAGGCGATTCTTCTGACCTGTTTGCGCATTTCTTTCCGGGCCATCTTTTTCCTACCTTTAGAGAACGAATAAAATTATTGCAGGCCTCATCAAATTATGGCGGAAACCAAACAAATCCGGGTTCTGGTAGTGGGCTGTGGTCATATGGGGGCCAGCCATGCCAGGGCATATCAGAGGATTGACGGATTCGAGATCGCTGGGCTGGTCAGCCGGACTCCTGGGAGCAGGGAGGCGCTGTCTGCATCTCTGGGAGGGTTGCCTGCATTTGGGGATTACAGGTCGGCCCTCGAAGAGACCCTTCCTGATGTCGTATCGGTAAATACGTATCCCGACACCCATTATGAATATGTAAAAATGGCCCTGGAGGCGGGATCCCATGTGTTCGTGGAAAAACCCCTCGCTACCACCGTTGCTGAAGCAGAGGAGTTGGTAAAACTGGCTGCAAAAAACAATAAAAAGCTCGTCGTGGGATATATCCTCAGGGTGCATCCTGCCTGGACCCGGTTCGTGGAAATTGCCAGGACCCTGGGTAAACCCCTGGTCATGCGAATGAACCTCAACCAGCAAAGTTCAGGTGCCCAGTGGCACACCCATAAACAGCTTATGAGATCCATGTCTCCTATTGTAGATTGCGGGGTGCATTATGTGGATATCATGTGTATGATGACGGGCTCCAGGCCTGTAAGTGTATCCGCTATAGGGGCCCGGCTGACAGATGAGGTAGACCCTGAAATGTACAACTACGGCCAGTTACAGATCCGCTTCGAAGACGGTTCCGTGGGCTGGTACGAAGCCGGTTGGGGTCCGATGATGAGTGAGACTGCCTTCTTTATCAAGGATGTGATAGGCCCTAAAGGATGTGTTTCCATCAGCGATGCTCCCCCTGCGGCTTCCGATGATGTGGAAGGACATACCAAGACCGGACAACTCAGGCTTCACCACAGCGAAACCGATGCCGGTGGGAAATTCACGCGCAGGGACGAATTTATTTCAACACGAGATGAGCCGGACCATGACGGGTTATGCTATTTGGAACAGGAGTTTTTCCTGGACGCGATCCTCCATGACAGGGATCTGTCAGCCCATCTCCGGGATGCCGTCAACAGCTTGAAGATCGTCCTTGCGGCCGACAGATCGGTACTTACAGGGAAAACCATCGACCTTTAAATTGGGGTAGCAATCCCCCTTGATTCCTCTTTCAAATATTAAACACCTGTTAATCAATGGAATGAAATTGCAGGTCTTTGCAATTTTTTGTATCTTTTCCCCTATGGTAAAGTCAGAAAAGAAAGAACATTCAGCATTTATTGAAAAATCCGTTCATCACCTCGAAGCCCGCGGTTTCGAAAAGATCAGGGTGGATCTGGACGGTTATGAAAAACCTAAATCCTTCCTGAGGAAGAAGAACGGTACCAAGGTGACCCCGGATATTGTGGCGAATAAGGACGGGAAAAGGTACTTTTTTGAGATCAGTCTCAAAACGGACAAACCTCAGTTACTGAAGACCAAATGGGTATTTCTCGATGCCCTGAGCAGGATGAGGTCTGATGCCTTCAGGATCATCACTACCAAGGGGCATTACAAATTCACGGATACCCTGTTAGAGGATATCAACCTCAGTAACAAGACGCCGATCAAGATCTAATTTGTATCCGGTCAATCGTTCTTAAAAGGCGCTCTGTGCACCCTTCTCATTTTGATATGGGGAATATCGTCTTCCAGGTATTCTGCGCCTTCAGGTTTGAAACCCATGTCCTCATAGAATTTTGTAAGGTACAGTTGGGCTGAGATCACTGTGTGGGTGCTCTTCAGGTTGCCTTCAATGTATTTCAGGGAGGCTTCCATGATTTTTTTACCAAGGGCTTTCCCCCTAAATTCAGATGAGACGACCACCCTTCCTATACTCGGGTCATCGAAATAATCTCCTGCCCTGAAAATACGGGTATACGCGCATATGTTCTCGGGACCAATCCCCAGGACATGCAGTGCTTTTTGATCCAATCCATCCACGTCCAAATAAGCGCATTCCTGTTCTACGACAAAGACCTCCGCCCGCAATTGCAAGATGCGATAAAGTTCTTCTTTGGTGAGCTCTTCAAAAGATTTGATACGGATCTCCATGGTCTCAGTCTTGTACGATTACCTGATGGGAATGGCATTTCCCGAATTCCGGTTGGATGTTAACGTGGGTGATGCCGTAGATTTGGTATACGCGTTCTTCTATTCCCTTGAGGATGTCATCGAATTCCTGAATGCTGATATTTTCATGGAAGTCGATATGGGCCTCCAGGTGTATCTCGTGTTCGTTCAGTTGCCAGAGGTGTACGTGATGCACGTTCCGAATGGCCGGATCCCTGCTGATCTCACGGACCATCCCATCCACCTCGATCTGGTCCGGAGTGAATAACATAAGCACTTTGGTGGAAGATTTCAGGAGGTCATACCCCATATAGATCAGGTAGAGCCCAATAGCGATCGTCAGCACAGGGTCGATCCAGAAAAGCTGGTAGAAGTACATGAGAAGTCCGCCTGCAAGTACCGCAATCGAAGCCATCATATCCGTAAGCAGATGCAGATAGGCTGATCTCATATTCATGTTGTTCCCCGCATCCTTTTTGATCAGCAGTACGCTGAATCCGTTGACTGCTATACCCAGGGCTGAAAGCCAGATCACAAGGTTCGGCGCTATGGGTTCAGGTTGGAAAAAGCGTTCTATGGCCTCTTTGATGAGGACGATCGCAATGACGATCAGGGTAGCAGAATTAATAAATGCCGCCATGATCTCGGCCCTTTTATACCCAAATGTCCGTTTGCTCGATGCCTTCTTATGGGTAAATCGGTTCGCGAGATAGCTGATGATGAGGGAGAGTACATCACTAAAATTGTGGAGGGCATCGGAGAGGAGCGCCAGACTGCCGGAGATGATCCCACCGATCACCTGTGCAACGGTTATCGCAATATTAAGGAGGATGGAGATCAGTAAATTTTTTCCGCTCCTCTCGTGGTGATGGTGATGTGTGTGTCCCATGCCTTAACAGGATTGTTCAGTCAATCTTCAGGCAATTTAAGAACAGGCTATCTTCTCTATCCGTCGTTCGTGTCTTCCGCCTTCGAAGGGTGTGTTTATAAAAGTTTTGACCATTTCGAGAGCCTGAGGGAGTGAGATAAACCTGGCCGGTAAACTGAGGATATTCGCATCGTTATGGGCACGGGCTAACTCCGTTATTTCCTTATTCCAGCACAACGCAGCCCGAATCTTCTGGTGTTTATTGGCTGTCATGGATGCGCCATTTCCACTGCCGCAGATAATGATTCCTATATCGGCCTGCCCACTTTCCACATCATCAGCCACAGGGTGTACAAAGTCTGGATAATCCACGCTGTCCGTGCTGTCTGTGCCGTGGTTGAAAACTTCAATATCCAGGGACCTGAGCAACCCAACGATCGCCAGTTTGTAATCCGTGCCTGCATGATCATTGCCTACAGAGATTTTCATATGTGTTTAAATAAAATTCAGCACTAAAATACGAATACTGCGGGTTATATCCCGGGAATAGACTTATTAACAATATTATTTTAACATTCACAGCAACTCCCTGAAATACAGCAATTTTTAATTAACCGCACTTGTTGAAATTCCATAGAAAAATATTGATAGGGAAAAGGTGTTTATCGTATTTAAAAACGCATTGTAAAATAAAAAGGACAAATCAAAAATTAGTCATTAAAAGATGATATTGAATTATCCACTTCGAATAGAATGGATATAAACAGCAAAAAAGTCAAAAGTTATTAACTAACAGCGGTTGATTAGTGTTTTCAACATTATTTAATAAATACCTAACAGGCTGACATCCAGATTTTGTATGTCTTGAAAAAGATTTATAAAATACAATCTCTGTTCAAGGCAAGTCCGTCTGTAAAATTTTATCCAACGTGTTAACAGACTATAATCATCATTACTTTTCATTTTTAAAAACAATAAAAAGATGATTAAATGATTTAATATGTTAACAAATACATAAAGAGGTTGTATATCAGGTGATACGGAGAGAAGCAGTGAATTATAATTCGTAATTTGCCGCCCAAATTAAAAATTGAATGTCGAAGAAAAAGAAGAGGGCAAAGCAACACAGGAAAAATGAGATTACGAGGGGAATTTTTGAAGTCCTCGAAAAGGAGCCCAACAAGAGTTTTAATTACAAACAGATAGCATCCAAATTACAGATTGACGATACAGAAGGAAGAAATTTACTGATCGAGAGACTGGGGCAGTTAAAAGCAAAGGACAGGATCAGGGAATTTGAAAAGGGAAAATACAAATCCCTTGAAAACAAACTCCTCCACCAGGGGAAAATAGAGGTAACCGCAAGGGGAAATGCTTATGTGATGGTAGAAGGGCTGGAGGACGACATCTTCGTTTCCTACAATAAGCTTAATCGTGCCTTCGACGGGGATATTGTGGAGGTCCTGGTAAAACCCAGGAGTAAATCCAAGAAGTTTGAAGGTGAAGTGGTTTCCATCCTGGAGAGGAAAAAGAACACCTTTGTCGGTATTCTCGATCTGCACAAGAGCTTTGCTTTTGTAAGACCTACGGATCACAAGATGTACACCGATATTTTTGTACCGTTGGGTTCCATCGGTAAGGCAAAGGATGGAGAAAAGGTGATCGTAGAGATACTGTCTTGGGAAAAAGAGGAAGAATCTCCTACAGGGAAGGTTGTGGAAGTATTGGGTCTGCCCGGGGAACACGATACGGAGATCCACGCCATCCTGGCCGAATACGGTCTCCCTTATGAATTTCCTGTGGAAGTACAGCGGTATGCAGATAAGCTGGATACCTCCATTAAAGAAAGGGAAGTGAGCAAGAGAAGGGATATGAGGCAGGTACTGACCTTCACCATAGACCCGAAAGACGCAAAAGATTTTGACGATGCCCTCTCTTTTCAGAAACTTCCGAATGGAAATTACGAGGTGGGTATCCATATAGCCGATGTATCCTATTACGTAACCCCGGACACCATACTCGATGAGGAAGCCTACGAAAGGGCCACTTCGGTCTATCTGGTAGACAGGGTGGTGCCCATGTTACCTGAAATACTTTCCAATAATGCCTGTTCCCTCAGACCCAATGAGGATAAGTATACGTTTTCAGCCATTTTTGAAATCGATGAAAAGGCCCAGGTCAAGAACGAATGGTTTGGCAGGACGGTGATACATTCCGATGAGCGGTTTGCCTATGAGGAAGCCCAGTACATCATTGAAAAACAGACCAACAGGATAGGGCAGGAAGTATCGATCAGGGGCAAAGCTTATGGGGTCTCTGATGCGATCCGGGATGCTGTGCTCAAATTGAATTCCCTGGCGGTGATCATGAGGGAAAGGCGGATGAAATCCGGGGCGATCTCTTTTGATAAACTGGAAGTAAAATTCAACCTCAATGAGAAAAACGAGCCTGTCAGTGTTTATTTTAAGGAAGCTAAAGAGGCCAATAAGCTGATAGAGGAATTTATGCTGCTTGCCAACAGGAAGGTCGCTTCGTTTATCGGGAAACAACGTCCCAAAAAGACCTTCGTTTACCGGGTACACGATGAACCGGACCAGGAAAAACTGATGGCTCTTAACGGGATCATCTCAAGATTCGGACACAAGCTCAATTTCCACAACAAAAAGACGATCAGCGACTCCCTGAACAAACTCCTGGAAGACGTAAAAGGACAGAAAGAACAGAACCTGGTGGATACCCTGGCCATCCGAAGTATGAGCAAGGCGATCTACACGACCGATAACATCGGACATTACGGACTCGCCTTTGATTACTATACCCATTTTACTTCCCCGATCCGTCGTTACCCCGATGTCATGGTACACAGACTGTTACAGCATTACCTCGATGGGGGAAAATCTTCCAATGCAGAAATGATCGAAGAGAAATGCAAGCACTCCTCAGACATGGAATACCTGGCCTCGAGTGCAGAGCGGGATTCAATCAAGTACATGCAGATCAAATTTATGCAGGACCACAAGGATCAGGAGTTCGTAGGGGTCATTTCAGGAGTGACTGAATGGGGGATCTATGTGGAGATCATTGAGAACAAATGCGAAGGTATGGTCCGCATCCGGGATATAAAGGACGATTATTATACCTTTGATGAAAAGCAGTACGCCCTGGTAGGCGAGAGGCGCAGAAAAGTCTACCAGCTCGGGGATGAAGTCAGGGTCATGGTCAAGGACACAGACCTGGTCAAAAGACACTTGGACTTCTCCCTTCTCGGCAAGGCGAAGTAAGTTTTCTTAAATTTAAGCGTTCTTTACAGGGCATGCTAAATCAACAACAGATGAAAAAGTTGTTTGTACTCTTCTTTTTAAGTCTGGGAATATGGGGGCTCCAGGCCCAGGATGGCAAGGTTACCCAAAGTCTTAGCAACTTCAAGGAGGTAAAGGTCTACGACGGCCTTTCGGTCAATCTGATCCGATCAGACAGGAATCAGGCGGTCATCACCGGCGCCAATACGTCAAAAGTAGCCTTAGTGAACACAGATGGGGTCCTGAAGATCAGGATGGAGATCTTTAAGATCTTCAGCGGATACCGGACCTTCATCGATCTCTATTACACGGACGACCTGGTCGTGATCGACGTCAATGAGGATGCCCGCATCACCACCAAAGAGACGATAACCCAGGATGTACTGGATCTCAGGGCCCAGGAAGGCGGGGAGATAAGGGTGCAGGCAAAAACAGAACAATTATTGATCAAAGTAGTGACCGGAGGAGTCATCAATGCTAGTGGGAACGCTGAAAACCAAGACGTTCAGATCAATACAGGAGGTATCTACAAAGGAAAAGACCTCAAAACGAAATTCAGCACGGTAAATGTTAATGCAGGCTCCACGGCAGAGATCTTTGCCACGAACTACGTCAAAGCGAGCGTGAAGGCCGGAGGTACCGTCTTTGTGTATGGGAATCCAGCGAAAATGGAGGAAAAGACCGTATTCGGAGGAAAGATAGAACGTATGTAAAGCTCATGGGATGATCGAAGATGTTCAGGCAGCCATACCTTTAGGATTTTTTCTGAGCTTCATGATTGGCCCCGTATTTTTTGTCCTGCTTGAGACCAGCGCCACCAAGGGATTCAGGGCCGGACTCGTTTTCGATGCAGGGGTGATCATCGCAGACATCCTTTTTTTGATCATCGCCTATTTCAGTAGTTTTCAATTGCTGGAAAATCTCAGCAACCAACCCGGACTCTATGTGTTCGGAGGGGTGATCCTGCTGATCTATTCCCTCACGATTCTGTTAAATAAGGCGCCTATCAAAGAAAAGCGCAATGTCCATATCAGCAAAACCGGTTTTTTAGGACTTTTTATTAAAGGATTCCTGCTGAATTTCATCAATATCGGGGTGCTGGTTTTCTGGCTGGGGGTCATCATCGTCGTAGGCCCGAGTCTGGATAATAACCCGGATAGGATCCTGGTCTTTTTCTCTACCATGATCCTGGCGTACCTGATTACGGACCTGTTTAAGATCCTCCTTGCCAAACAACTCAAGCGATATCTGACCCCTAAGCGGATACGTCTTGTAAAAAAGGCCCTGGGGGTGGTCCTGGCCATCTGCGGCATTGTTCTTATCATCAAGGGTTTCCTGCCAAAGGACCAGCTCAATATAGAAAAAGGGATAGAACTCATCCGGGAGGCTGAAGGGCAATAAAAAACCCCAACGATCACTCATTGGGGTCTTTTCGGAGGCATCGAGCGGATTCGAACCGCTGTACAAGCTTTTGCAGAGCTGTGCCTAGCCACTCGGCCACGATGCCTTTTCAATCCAGCAAATTTACGAAATAAGATGAAAAACCCTCCTGCTCACACCTAAATTTAGGGTATTCAGGAGGGAAAGATTTTCAGCAGAGGCATCGGGTGGACTCGAACCACCATAAAAGCTGTTGCGCAGCTCCATCTAACCAATTCGACCACAATGCCTTATTCTACTGCAAAGATAATGAATACACCATCAATAAAAACAGCATATGACCTCCCGCTTATCGACTAAATAAATAAGTCACCGAAACGGAGGCCACGTCTCCCCCAATGGGCGGATTTACTTTGGCAACGATTACCTTCCCTTTTTGCACTACAGGAATTTCATCCAGGATCCTCTCAGCGATACGCCTGGCGACGTGCTCCAGTAATTTTGAAGCTACCTTCATCTCTTCTTTTACAACGCGATGGATGGTGACGTAGTCTGCGGTATCCTCCAGTTTATCCGAGGTAGCAGCTTTGTCCAACGGGGCCTGAACCTCCACGTCTACACGGTAATCACTCCCGATCACGGTCTCTTCCGCCAGGCAACCGTGGTAGGCGTACAACCGGATATTTTCAAGGGTAATGGTGTGCATCTTTGCTTCTTGAGGAGGCAAAGGTAGGGCAAAAGGAATACATTTCTTAGTAGGTACAGCGGCAATTGCTCAGCCCCTGGAAAAGATCCACCCCAAGGGTTACCACATGGGTTCCCGTACTGAAGCCCAGGATTTCGTTCAGGATGATCTGGTAGGAATATCCGAAATAGAAATTACTTTTCTTAAGCCCTATGATTGGGGCTATATACAGGGGGTTACCGATCTGGTCGTTCAGGAACCTGTAGGTGACACCCGCGTAGTAATAGTCCTCAAAATCGTACCACCTGAATTTAACGTTGAGGTCGGTTACAGACCGTCCGTCACTTTCGAACAACTGGAAGAAGACAGAAGGTTCGATCTCCAGCTTGCTGTTCTTGTTCTTTGTATAGCGGTACCCCGTGTATACGTAGTAATTCCGGAGCCTGTTGGGCTCAAAGACGGGGTTGAAGCGGGTGAGGTCCTTGTCGAGCAGGTTGGAGGCATTCAAACTGAAATAGAATTTGTCCTTCCTGTAGAGCACCCCCACGTCAAAATTGTGGTTGGTAGTCGCCCTGTCATCGGTCACTGTTGGATCCGGACTGTCAAAATTCTCTATGTCGATACGGAACTGGTTGAAGTTGTAGGAGATCCCGAAGGAGAGGAACTCGTCATCATACCTGTCGAGTGTCAGGTGGTGGGCAAAGGACAGGCGAGCCCCCCTTTGCTTGGTCTCCCCGTTGCTGTCATTGTAGAGCAGCATCCCAAGGCCCGACTTGTTCCCGATCCTGGCATCGGCGGCCAGGGACTGGGTGTCCGGGGCATCCTTGATCCCCACCCACTGGGTAAGTCCGTTGATACGCACCTTTATGTGATCGCCTATACCCGCGTAGGTCGGCGACATCACAAAAGGATTGTCTGCCAGGTACTGGGACAGCTGCGGCAGGGTGAGTTCCTGCCCCCTGGCAAACATCACGCTCAGTGAAAAAATTCCTAATATGAAGGACTTACGCATAGTTCCATGTCGGTTAAATCGGCTTATCGGTACAGTGTAAAGTGACCTACAAATTCCCTGTCATCCCGTTCTCCATTGAGCTTCACTATATACCAGTAATCTCCGGTAGGCAATTCGTTTCCTTTGTAGGTTCCGTCCCAGCCTGTATGGTCTATGGACATGACACCGATCTCCCTACCATAACGGTCAAATATTTTGATTAGTATTTCAGGGAAGCCTTCCATATTCCTCGGGATCCACAGGTCGTTCATTCCGTCACCATCAGGGGTGAAGAAATTCGGGATCTCGATATCGATGAACTCCATAAAGATCTGGGCCTCCATCTCACATCCAAGACTGTCTACCACACGCACTGTATGGGTAGCCGTTTCCGTGATGTAATAGGTGTTGTCCTCCCCATTGTCGTCCCCATTGAAATAGAACGTATAAGGGGCCGATCCGCCTGCGGCAACCGCCGTGATCTCATTGATGTTGTTCTGCTCCAGGGTCAAAGTGAGTGGTTCAAAGCTATCGATCTCAAAATCAAGTGTGATCATACAGCCATTTGCATGGGAGACAGCCACATAATGAGACCCCGGAGGAATATTGGTAAAGTCGGGATTCAGCTGCATATCGGCAGGATCCGTTGAATCCAGTGCATACATGATAGAACCGAGTACCGACGGATCCTCCATCGTCACATTGATATAATTGTCCGGGATATTGCCGGTACATTCATAGACCGGTGTCACCACGCCATTGAGGTTCACCCCGGGTTCTATCTCAACGATCACGTTGGTCTCACAGTCGTTTGCATCCCTGATAAAGACCACATAGGTTCCTGCAGCCAGGTCCGAATAGAAGAACTGATCCTGAACGAAGGCTGAATCGACGGTGGTATTCAAGGCAGTCCTGTAGGGGGCTGTACCTCCTGAAACATTGACCGTGATCGTACCATCCTCACTGCCCGCACAGATCTCGGGCTCAGCCACGAATGTAGCCGTTACGGGAGATGGTTCTGTGATGGTGAACTGGAAGGTGAGGAAACACCCGTTCACATCCTG
>NZ_JBFGBM010000068.1:0-12370 GCF_041567615.1 Muriicola sp. | reverse complement strand
TTTCTGGAAATCGATACCGGAAATGTAATGGCCTATAAACAAGAGCGAACCCGGGAATGGCAAAGGCAGGGAATACTGCCTGAGAGGAATATCAAGTTTATTGAGGCGGATTTTAACAGGCCTAGCCTGGAGGATCTCTATCAGGAGATCCTGCCCCTCGTCAGGGGACGGAAGTGTTTTATCCTTCTCGAAGGGGTGCTGTTCTTCCTGGGGCATGAGGATACAATCAGGCTATTCGACCTTTTCCCTCGTTTACAGCTCGACGGTGGATTTGTGGGGAGTGTTTCTTTTACGCCTGACCTCGAAAAAAAAGAGGTTTTTGGGAAACTGATCGACTTTGTGGAAGGAAACCTCGAGAAGAACCAGCAATTCAACTACCAGACCCTACCCCACGAATTTTACCGTACCTTACAGGCGTATTCTCTGGAAGATCACCAGGATACGATGAGCCTTTCCAATCGCTATTTACGGGGCACCCACCTGCCGGAGGATGAAGTGCTCAATGAACATATGTACCTGCTGAGAACAAAAAATTGATTAGACCATGAAAATACATCTGGAACACGTTCAGCCCAGGGAGATGATGCCCGGCTACAGGGGGAGACTTATCCATGGAGAGAACATGACCCTGGCGTACTGGGATGTGGATCAGGGGGCTGAAGTACCCGAACACGAACACCTTCACGAACAGATCATGCATGTACTGGAAGGCCGTTTTGAATTCACCGTAGGAGGTGACAAACAGATCTACGAGGACGGGGAATTGGTCGTGATCCCACCCGGTGTTCCTCACAGTGGAAAGGCCCTGACACCATGTCGCCTTATGGATGTATTCAGTCCGGTCAGAGAAGAATACAAATAATGTGATCATGAACATCAATCTTGAAGGCAGGAGAGCATTGGTTGGGGGCAGCAGCAGAGGTATAGGCCTGGCCATCGCACGCCAGCTGGCGGAGAGTGGGGCCAGTGTTACCCTTATGGCCAGGAGCGAAGACAAACTCAAGCGTATAACCGAATCCCTGCATACGGCCTTTCCTTCACAAAGGCATCAATACCGGGTGGTCGACTTCAATGACTTCTCCCGTTATTCGGAAATGATCAAGGAGTATTTTTCAAAGAATACGGTCGATATCCTCATCAACAACACCCAGGGGCCCAGGGCGGGAACCCCCCTCGAAAAATCGGTGGAGGATTATCAGGAGGCCTTTGATGTCCTCTTTAAATCGGTCGTCTACACCACCCAGCTGGCCATAGGGCAGATGAGGTCCCGAAATTGGGGCCGGATCATCAACGTGGCTTCGGTTTCGGTAAAAGAACCCCTTTCCTACCTGGTGCTTTCCAACAGTATCCGCGCCGCAGTGGTAGCCTGGGCAAAAAGCCTGGCCACGGAGGTGGGGCCAGACGGGGTTACCGTAAACAATATCCTGACCGGTTATTTCGATACAGAAAGGCTCGGGGAACTCAACCAGAAAAAGGCTGAACAACAGCAGATCAAACCCGAAGAAGTAAGGAACCATATGACCGCCCAGGTTCCTCTGAGAAGGCTGGGCATACCGGAGGAATACGGATACCTGGCCGCCTTCCTGGCCTCCGATAAGGCAGGGTATATCACGGGATGCAATATTCCCATAGACGGAGGATTGCTCAGATCCCTCTGAAAGAAGATATCAACAGAAGAGGCTACTTTTTTGGTGGGTACTTAGACATCACTTTTACGGCAATTTCCCGCATCTCTCTTTCCCTTGACAAGGGAGTGGCATTCTCCCTGAAATTACCAGAACAGACAGCCTGCCAGAAGAGGGCATCGCGCTGACTGTCGATAAAATCGAAAAGGACTTCCCTTTCCAAATCCGAACGACCTATAGGCACGCCTATGGAAACGCCTCCCCCCATGTTTCGACCGCCTCCGCCAAGTCCGACCCCTACAGAACTATTCCTGGGCAAACGCAACTCACGAGATTCTATATTGATAAGGAAGTCGGGTTCCTCCGAGGAGGAGAAACCTTTTGAGAGCAGGACAGAATCCAGGGACGACAACAGACGACGGGTGTCGAGATCACTAAGCCCGGTCTGCATGTCCGGATAGTAATTATAGGTCCGGTAGCTGGAGAAATCAGTACCGGGGTCGTAGTCGTAATCTACTCTAAGGCTCGAGCAGCTGAGTAGCAACAGGCAGGGTATCCATAGCCAGTTTCTCATAGCGCAGCAATTGGGGCATAACCCTATGGAAAATATCCATACTGGTTACATGCCATTATCTTCTAATTTACGGAAAAAAACCTCTTGGCCAGAATGACAGGAATTCAATCGTTCAGAAAGGCCCAGAGCTTATCTTTGAGTTCCTGCAGGCCGTACTGAGATACAGAGGAAATAAAGAGAAAGGGGACGTCTCCAAGGTCTTTTTTTACTTCTTTGCCCATCTCCTCCCTCAGTTCCTCATCGAGCATGTCGGATTTTGAAATGGCAACCAGCCTTTCTTTGTCGAGCAGCTCCGGGTTGTATTCCTTCAACTCGTTCAGCAGTATTTCGTATTCCCTGGATACGTCGATACTGTCCGCGGGGATGAGGAAGAGAAGGATGGCATTGCGCTCAATATGCCTGAGGAAATAATGACCCAGGCCTTTCCCCTCGGCAGCCCCCTCTATGATCCCGGGGATATCGGCCATCACAAAACTCTTGAAATCCCTGTACTGAACGATCCCCAGGTTGGGTTTAAGTGTGGTGAAGGGGTAATCGGCTATCTTGGGCTTGGCAGATGTCAGAACCGACAGCAGGGTGGATTTACCTGCATTTGGAAAGCCCACAAGGCCCACATCAGCCAAAACCTTGAGTTCGAGTGTCAGGTCGGATTCTGATCCGGGGATACCGGGCTGGGCGTACCTCGGGGTCTGGTTGGTGGCACTCTTGAAATGCCAGTTCCCGCGTCCTCCGAGTCCGCCTTCCAGGACGATCTCTTCCTGTCCGTGCTCAGTGATCTCCACGAGTACCTTCCCTGAGGCAGTTTCTTTGACCACAGTACCCAGTGGCACTTCGAGGTAGACATTGGCACCGTCTGCACCAGTACTGCGGTTCTTGCTGCCGTGCTCCCCGTGCCCGGCCTTAAAGTGTCGCTGAAATTTGTAGTGGAGTAAGGTCCAGAGGCTTTCGTTCCCTTTCACGATGACATGGCCACCCCGGCCGCCATCTCCCCCATCGGGACCGCCTTTGGGAACGTACTTCTCCCTTCTGAGATGGGCAGAACCTTTCCCCCCGTTTCCGGAAGAAACGTGCACTTTGACATAATCCACAAAATTACCTTCAGTCATTGGACGGTTTTAATGATCTCCGTGGAGCATTTACGCATGTCTGCGCAGGAAGGATTATGACCTTCTTAACAAAGGGTTTCGATCACAGAGGCGAGTCGGCCCGTGATCTCATCAATATCCCCTATGCCATTCACACTGTGGAATTTTCCCTGAGCCTTGTAATATTCCCGGAGCGGTGCTGTCTTTTCGTTGTACTCCTCAAATCGGTTCCGGATCTTGGCCTCATCCTGGTCATCAGGACGACCGCTCACCTTCCCCCTTTCCAACAGACGTCCGATCAGGACCTCGTCATCGGCCTCCAGGGCAATGGTGGCATCGATCTGCATGTCCCGGGAATCCAGGAAATTGTCCAGGGCCTCCGCCTGGGCAGTAGTTCGGGGAAATCCGTCGAAGATAAATCCGCTGGCTTCAGGGTTCTTTTCCACCTCATCCTTAAGCATATCAATAGTCACCTCATCCGGGACCAGGTCACCCTTGTCCATGTAAGATTTGGCAAGCTGTCCTAATTTTGTGTTGTGCTTGATGTTATAGCGAAAAACGTCCCCGGTGGAGATATGCTTGAGGTTGTACTTTTCTTTGAGGAAACCGGCCTGAGTTCCTTTTCCGGCACCCGGTTTTCCAAATAATACAAGGTTGATCATATGTGCTTTATTGATTTGATAGACGTCCCTGAGGTTTCGTCCCTGTTCCATATAGTCGAGACCATATCCCACGATAAACCGATCAGGAATCTCCATTCCGAAATAATCTATGCTATACTCTCCGTTATAGGCCTCTGATTTATAGAAAAGGCTGGCGATCCTGAAATTTTTAACGTTGGTATTTGAAAAGATATGAACCAGTTCCTGAAGCGTCCTGCCGGTGTCGATTATGTCCTCCAGGATTATTACACTCCGGCCTTCAATGTTGTCGGGTGCGTCTAAGAGGGTTTCTACGATCCCGGTGGAGGTCAACCCCCTGTAGGAGCTCAATTTAACAAAAGAAACTTCGCAGGGATGTGGATAATGCTTGAGAAAATCAGAGACAAACATAAAAGACCCGTTGAGCACCCCCACGAAAATCGGGATTTCGTCTTTGTAATCTGCCGCGATCTCATCTGCTATGCGTCTGACAGCGTCGAGGATCTCCTTTTCGGTCAGGTAAAGTTCAAAATTTTTGTCGTGGATCTTTATCACAACCTGCGGATACGTGTTAAGAGGGCAAAGATAATACTTTGCATCCTCTTTTTCAGGACACTTCTCCCGGTTTATAAGATTAAGATGTATTTTTGTCAAAACCACTTCGACCTACATGTCAGACCGTACAAAAACTGCATATTTCTCTTCGGACTTTACCCTGGGAATATTAGGTGGCGGCCAGTTGGGGAAGATGCTGCTCTACGAGACCCGTAAATGGGATATAGCCACCAAAGTGATGGATCCTTCCAAAGATGCTCCTTCCAGGCTTGCCTGCAATGAATTCGTACAGGGCGACCTGATGGATTTTGATTCAGTTTATCAATTCGGGAAGGACGTCGATGTACTGACCATAGAGATAGAGAATGTAAATATTGATGCCCTGGAAGCCCTTGAAAAAAAGGGGGTAAAGGTATATCCGACCCCCAGGGAACTCAGGCTGATCCAAAACAAGGCCACCCAGAAATTGTTCTATGTAGACCACGGGATACCTACCGCGCCTTTCTCCAGATTTGCCTATACCAGTGAGATCCGGGACAGCCTGGATCACGGGGGCATCCAACTTCCCGTTGTTTGGAAAAGTGCTCAGTTCGGCTATGACGGACAAGGGGTTAAGATTGTGCGTGACAGGGCCGACCTGAAGGACCTTCCCAATGTGGAATGCCTGGCCGAAACCCTGATCCCCTTTAAGACCGAACTGGCGGTGATCGTTGCCCGCAGCAGGAATGGCAACTCTGTAAATTACCCGGTTGTGGAAATGGAGTTCCATCCGGAGGCGAACCAGGTAGAATATGTCCTGTGTCCGGCACGGATCAGTGAAAAAGTGGCCAAAAAGGCAATTGCCACCGCACTCAAGGTGTCTGAATCCCTGGAACACGTCGGCCTTCTGGCTGTGGAGATGTTTCAGACCCGGGAAGATGATGTCCTGGTAAATGAAGTAGCGCCCCGGCCCCACAACAGTGGTCACTACAGTATTGAGGCCAGTTTCACCAACCAGTTTGAACAGCATCTCAGGTGTATTCTGGGTCTGCCTTTGGGCAATACTGACAGCAAAGTGGCAGGCGTCATGGTCAATCTGGTCGGTGCCGAAGGCCATCAGGGAGCGGTGGAATACGAGCACATAGAAAAGATCCTAGGCCTCAGGGGTGTGACCCCTCATATCTACGGAAAATCCATGACCCGGCCTTTTCGCAAAATGGGACATGTGACCATTGTGAATGAGGATATGGAAGAGGCCCGGAAAATTGCCGGAGAAGTTAAAAGAACGATCAACGTAATCAGTAAAAGCAAATCATGAGCAAGGTAGCCATAGTCATGGGCAGCACAAGTGACCTTCCTATTATGCAGGAAGCAGTGGATGTCTTAAAGGGATTCGATATCGAGGTGATGGTGGATATTGTTTCTGCCCACCGCACACCGGAAAAACTCTTTGAATTCGGGAAAACAGCTCATACCCAGGGATTCCAGGTGATCATAGCCGGGGCCGGAGGGGCGGCACATCTGCCGGGAATGCTGGCATCCCTCTCTCCATTACCTGTGATAGGCGTCCCCATCAAAAGCCGTAATTCCATAGACGGCTGGGATTCTGTCCTTTCTATCCTCCAGATGCCAGGGGGCGTTCCTGTGGCAACCGTAGCCCTTGACGGCGCTAAAAATGCTGGTATCCTGGCCGCCCAGATCATCGGAAGCCAGGATTCCTGTGTCCTGGATAAGATCGTTCTCTACAAAGAAGGTCTGAAGGAGAAGGTGATCAAAGGAGCTGAGGAGGTCCGGAAGGGGAAGTCATCTTAATTTGACCCTTCCGGAAGAAATTCAACAAAACAGAAAAATCTACTTTTTGCATGAAGAACATATTGCTGGAGCCCTTCGACCTGGCTCCTTTTCGTTCCGTTAAGAATGAACATTTTAAACCTGCCTTTGAAAAAGCCCTGAAAACAGCACGTCTTGAGATCGATGAGATCACGGGATCGGAGGCTCCCCCCACCTTTGAAAATACGGTGGAAGCCCTGGAATTTGCCGGCGCACATCTCGACAGGCTCTCCAGCCTTTTTTTCAATCTGAATTCTGCCGAGACCAGTGAGGAGATTCAGGCCCTGGCTCAGGAGATTTCGCCCTTGCTGACCGAATTCAGCAATGACATCGCCCTGAATGAGGCCTTGTTCAAAAGAGTGGAACAGGTCTATGAGGGAAGGGGTCAGCTCGACCTGAATACGGAACAGCAGATGCTTCTGGAAAAGAAATACAAATATTTCAGCCGTAACGGGGCTCACCTTCCCAGGGATAAGAAGGTCCGCCTGAGGGAAATAGATAAGGAACTGGCCAAACTCAAACTGACCTTCGGGGAGCACGTCCTGGCAGAGACCAATCGGTATGAGATGCACCTCACAAAGGAAGAGCAGGTAGCAGGACTGCCTGAGGACGCCCTTGAAACGGCTTCCCAACTGGCCGCCTCAAAAGGAAAGGAAGGATGGGTCATCACCCTGGATTACCCGAGTTACATACCTTTTATGACCTATGCGAATGACAGGGACCTGAGAAAAAGATTATCCATAGCCTTTGGAAGCAAAGGATTTCACAGGGACGACCTGGACAACCAGGAACTGGTACTCCGGATCGCTGCCTTGCGCCACGAAAGGGCCGTACTCCTGGGATATGAGTCACATGCGCATTTCGTCCTCGAAGAACGCATGGCAGAAACACCGGCCAGGGTAATGGAATTCCTGGAAGAGTTAAAGGAGAAGGCAAAACCTGCTGCCCTCAGGGAATTCGGCATGCTTCAGTCATTTGCAAGAGAGGAGGATGGGATCGATCAACTCCAGAAATGGGATGGCAGCTACTACACTGAAAAGCTGAAACAAAAACTTTTCGATCTCGATGACGAGAAATTGAAGCCTTATTTCAAGCTCGAAAATGTAATCGCCGGGGTCTTCAAAATCGCCGGGGAACTTTACGGGCTTCGATTCGAAGAAGTGAAGGATATAGACACCTACCACGAAGACGTAAAGACCTATCAGGTCAAAGGCGAGAAAGGTGAATTGATCGCGATTTTTTACGCCGACTTCCATCCCAGACCGGGAAAGCGCGGAGGAGCCTGGATGACCTCCTATAAGCCCCAATACAAGAGGAAGGGACGCAATGAAAGGCCCCATATTTCCATCGTCTGCAACTTTACAAAACCGACGAAATCCAAACCTTCCCTCCTGACCTTCAACGAGGTCACTACCTTATTCCACGAATTCGGGCACGCCCTCCACGGGATGCTGGCAGATACCACCTACCCAAGCCTTTCAGGAACTTCGGTATACTGGGATTTTGTAGAGCTGCCCAGTCAGATCATGGAGAACTGGTGTTTTGAGAAAGAGGCCCTTGAATACTTTGCCCATCATTACGAGACGGGCGAACTGCTTCCTATGGAAATGATCAAGCGGATCAAGGAATCCTCTAATTTCATGGAGGGGATGGCCACTTTAAGACAACTGAGTTTTGGTTTTCTGGATATGGCATGGCATGCCCAGGACCCGTCAGGTATTGAAGAGGTTAAGGCTTTCGAAGTAGAGGCTTTTGCAGATACTCAACTCTACGGCGACACACCGGACACCTGTATGAGCACGGCCTTCTCCCATATTTTCCAGGGAGGATATTCGGCGGGATATTACAGCTACAAATGGGCCGAGGTACTCGATGCGGATGCCTTTGCCTATTTCAAGGAAAAAGGCATTTTCAACAGGGAGATCGCCAAAAAATTTAAGGATTGCATCCTGAGTCAAGGCGGGACGACTAAACCCATGGACCTTTACAAGGCATTCAGGGGGAGCGAACCCAGTCTGGATCCCCTGCTGGAGCGGGCCGGCCTGTTGAAAAAAACGGCCTAGTCCGGGGATACGCCTGTCAAAGCCCCGTACCCACCCGTAAGGTCGATGGCACGGTAGCCCAGGGAATCCAATACAGCAGCGGCCATTGCACTCCGACCGCCTTTCTGACAATACACATAGATGGTATTCCCTTTCGGGAGGTTGGACACCTGCCCGGTGAAATCCTCATCGTACCAGTTGATATTGATCGCATTCTCGAGATGACCTGCGGTGAACTCCTCAGGGGTCCGCACGTCTAAAAGCGTGTATTGCGACAATCCCTGTTGATCGAATTCAGTGATGGGCATCCGGCCGGATTCCCTGCATCCCAGGAATGTCAGGAGAAGAACAAATGTGAAAAAAGGTTTTTTCATGGCAGTGGCATGTCAATCAAATGTACCGTATTTGTTTTAAATCCTTTACTTTTAACGGGAATAAAATCGCTATGCAAACGGTAAAATTAACCCCTGAAAAATGGGTAGACAGATATGCTGACTACCTCTATAACTATGTCATTTCAAGGGTTAACGATGAGGATACTGCAAAGGACCTCATCCAGGAAACCTTTATCGCAGGATTAAATTCTGCAAAGAATTTTAAGGGTCAGGCCTCGGAACGCACCTGGCTGGTCGCTATCCTGAAAAGGAAGATCATTGACCACTACAGGAAGATCAGTTCCAAAAAGGGGAAAGCCGAGGTAAAGAGGACCTACAGTACGGCATCTGACAGTGAAGGAGACTGGCTGGAGGAGCAGGTGGCAGATCCCTTCAGCATCCGTGAAAATGACCTTATCGAAAATGAAGAACTGGGTATGGCTTTACAGGCGTGTATAGATGCGCTCCCCGAAAAACAGAAGCAGGTTTTCGTGATGAAAACCATAAGTGGTATTTCCACAGAAGATATTTGTAAAGAACTCAAAATAAATCCGTCTAATCTCTGGGTGATCATCCACCGGGCAAGAACAGCCCTGATGGGATGCCTGAATAAAAACTGGTTCGAATCATGATCTCATGTGATGAAGCCGCCTTGATTTGCAACAAATCGCAATACCGGGAGGCCCGTTTACCGGAAAAATTAAAGCTGAAGCTGCATATTCTCTTCTGCAGCACCTGCAGTTCTTTCTCCAAACGCAACAAAAAATTGTCTGAGATGTTTGGCAAGGCAAAATTGCACGTATTGAGTGATGCTAATAAAAAGCAGTTAAAGCAGCTGATCCGAGAAAGACTCTAGACCAGGGCCTGAATTCCCCACAGAGCCAATACCCAGAAAATGGGAAAGGCCTCTACCCAAAAGGAGGCGAAAAAACGGGGCTGTTTTTTTGGCAGAAAGATCAAAAGTGCTCCAAGACTAAGAACCATGATTGTTTTTCCCAGGATTTCTTCTCCCGATAGTTCATCCATCATAAAAGTCAACAGGTAGCATATCAGGCAGGCCCATAGACCAAGTCGCCTTGTCCTTGCAATACCGAGACGCTGAGGAATCGTGAGCATGTCCGCAGGATCCGTACCCAGGTCGCGGATCTCGAAGGGAACCATCAACACCAGGATCAGAAGGAGTCTTTGCACAAATTCCACCCATACGTCCCAGGATTGGAGGGAAGCAACTTCCACCACAGGCAACAGCACCGTCGTTCCGGTCCATACCAGGCCAATGATCAAAATCTTGACAAGACCCCTGTGCCTCAAGTTTTTGCCCTCCGGTAGGATGGGTAAGGTGTAAATGGCGGTAAGCAATGAAAGGACCAGAAGGGTCAACAAGGTCTGCCACTTGAGATATGTAATAAAGTACAGGGAGAGGCCCAGAGAAACAAGGCTGACTGTAAGGGAAATTCCCGGCATATTGAAAAGACCGTAAAACCGATTTCTCTTGCGGGAGATTTGCCTGATGACATTATAGGTGGGGATAGTGCTAAAAAAAACTAAAAAAAACAGGGATTTATTAACGGGAATGTTTAAGAACTGACAGGTGAGGTAGAGCAATGCCAGCACAGCCAAAGCTACATGAATACTGGCTTTTACATAATATTCGAAAATCTTTCTCAACACCCGCATTAAACAAAAATAGCCAAACCGTGTTCTATCCGATTCTCGCGGTTAAAAACTTTGGATACGCACGGCATTTTACTGCCTGTATAAAGGGAATAATTACCTAATTTTGTGCTCCTTTCAGAAAATAATTTTATGCTTCGTCAATGAACACAGATTCTTTTGCTTCAAGACACATCGGGATAAGGGAGGAAGACCTTCCCGGAATGTTAAAGACCATTGGGGTGGACAGTTTAGGTGAGCTCATCTATCAGACCATACCCGATGATATCCGTTTGAAAGAAGGCCTTCGGTTGGATGATCCCATGACCGAACAGGAATTCCTGACCCATATCCATGAACTGTCGCGCCTGAACGAAGTGTATAAATCCTACATCGGACTGGGCTACCACGAGAGTATTACCCCTTCTGTAATCAAGAGGAATATCCTAGAGAATCCGGGCTGGTATACAGCGTATACGCCTTATCAGGCAGAGATCGCCCAGGGTCGGCTGGAAGCATTGCTCAACTACCAGACCATGGTCTGTGACCTCACGGGAATGGAACTGGCCAATGCCTCTCTGCTGGATGAAAGTACGGCTGCGGCCGAGGCCATGACCATGCTCTACGATGTCAGGACCCGCGACCAGAAAAAGAATGGCTGTGTCAGGTTTTTTGTTTCAGAAGAGGTTCTCCCCCAGACCCTTTCCCTTTTACAGACCAGGGCAAATCCCCTGGGGATAGAATTGGTTGTCGGGGATCACAGGGAGGTAGAACTCAACCAGGAGTACTTTGGAGTACTCCTCCAATATCCCGGGAAATACGGTCAGGTTTTCGATTACGCCGGTTTTGTTGCCAATGCTAAAAATCATGATATAAAAGTGGCTGTCGCCGCGGATATTTTAAGCCTCGTCCTGCTTACCCCTCCCGGAGAGTTCGGAGCCGACGTAGTTGTGGGCACCACCCAGCGTTTTGGCATCCCATTGGGATATGGCGGACCCCATGCGGCTTATTTTGCCACCAGGGACGAATTCAAAAGAAACATCCCGGGAAGGATCATCGGGGTTACCCGTGACACTGACGGAGCACGGGCTTTGCGTATGGCCCTGCAGACCAGGGAACAGCATATCAAGAGGGACAAGGCCACATCCAATATCTGTACGGCTCAGGTCCTGTTGGCGGTAATGGCGGGCGCATACGCCGTCTACCACGGACCCAAAGGACTTAAATACATAGCCCATAAAGTACATAACAACACCCTCTTCCTGGCGGATGGCCTGGAGAAGATGGGTATTTATCAGTTGAATTCCGCTTTCTTTGACACCCTCCTGGTAAAAGCAGATGCCGGAAAAGTCAAAGCAGTGGCAGAGAAGAGGAAGGTCAATTTCCATTACGTAGACGATGCCACTATTTCTATCTCCCTGAACGAAGCGACCACCCGAAAGCGCACTCTGGAGATCCTCTCCATTTTTTCCGATGCCCTGGGAAAAGAAGTACCGAAGAACGATACTTCGGGCAGAACAACATCCATACCCAAAGAATTGACGAGGACCTCGGACTTCCTCACCCACGAGGTGTTTAATTCCTATCATTCCGAGACCCAGCTCATGCGATACCTGAAAAGGCTGGAGCGCAAGGACCTTGCCTTGAATCACTCCATGATCTCTTTGGGTTCCTGCACCATGAAGCTCAATGCAGCCACAGAGATGTTGCCGCTGAGCATGCCGGAATGGGGTAACATCCATCCCTTTGTCCCGGTGGAGCAGGCAAAAGGGTATCACAAGGTTCTCGAGGACCTGGCAGACGACCTGACCGCGATCACAGGATTTGCCGCCACCTCTCTGCAGCCCAATTCCGGAGCCCAGGGAGAATACGCCGGCCTGATGACTATCAGAGCCTACCACGAATCGAGAGGGGATACAAATCGAAACATCTGTATCATCCCGGCCTCTGCCCATGGGACCAATCCTGCTTCTGCCGTGATGGCAGGTATGCAGGTGGTGGTCACCAAAACA
>NZ_JBFGBM010000067.1:0-12588 GCF_041567615.1 Muriicola sp. | reverse complement strand
CAGGAGGTCAGCTGATCTCCCATGAGGCGGATCTTGAGTGTATTCCACTGTCCTTCTTTGAGGACCAGCTCCTTTTCTGCCTCGGGTTTCACCAGCCAGCCGCGACCGTAGGATTCATATACCCCTCCCGTGTGTTTTCCCCTGGGGGCCACTTCTACCTGCCAGCCGCTTACCTTGGTGCCGTCTACGGTCGACCGCACAAAGACCCCGCTGTTGCCGTCGGCCTCCTGCAGGAATTCCAGGCTGAGCTCAAAGTCCTTGTAATGGTCATTGGTGGCCAGGTAGCCATACTGGGCGTCGGGGCCGCTTTCGGAGACCAGGAGGCCGTCTTCCACATACCATTTTTCGGTGCCGTAGATCGTCCAGCCGTCGAGGTCATTGCCGTTAAAAAGTTCCTTTTCCTGGGCAGTTACGCCCGTTATAATGAAAAAGACCAGTAAGACATATAATTTTTTCATTCCAGGTGTATTTTAGTTAAACCACTGGTTCCATGGGATCCGGCTCAGGATCAGGACCAGGCCGAGGCCATAGAAAATGGCGATGCTTTTGAATTTTTTCTTTCCTTCCATGAATTTCTTATGGCGGGACCAACCTATGGTGATGAGCACAATAGCGATGATATTGATCAGTGGGTGTTCCAGGGCCAGGAGCCGGGCCGCCGCGTTCATATTGCCCATAGGCACATTCATCAGGGCGTTAAGCCCACTGGCCGAAAAGATATAGACCAGCAATCCCAGTACCAGCTGGATATGACTCAGGATCAGGGTAAAAAGACTGAGGCGGTAGTCCTTCTCCAGGGTGAACATTCGGTTGCCCATCATGCCAGTGATGGCATTGGCCACCGCCAGGAAAAGGATCAGCAGGACCACGTAGGCCAGGTAGGAGTGTACGTTTTGTAAGAGTTCCATAGATGTATTTTTGAAATTTAAAAGTAAGGATTTTTACCCATTAAAAAACCCCGCATAAAGCGGGGTTTTAAGCTATAGTTTGATATCACACTAATTGAAGATATACCTTAGTCCGATTTGTGCCTGCCACCTGGAAGATGCCAAGCCAAAATCATCTATCTCAACCATATTGGCAGATCCATCCGCATTCACTATTCCATCGTTGATTTCGAATGCAGGTGTAGATCCGGTTGAAACCGTCGTAAGTGGCGAGACCTCGCTTCGGATAAACCTTCGCTGACCCCACTCCTCATTCAGGAAGTTCGTGAAATTGAACATATCTAAAGAAATCTGGAAGGTGTGATTTTTACCTCCCCAGTCCATGCTGAAATCCTGAAGTATTTTCAAGTCCACAACATGACTCCAGATTCCCCGGGATCCATTACGCTCAGCATATTTACCCCGGTTCTCCCTCAGGTAATCAACACTCTCGATGAACGTATTCAGACGTTGCCATTCTGCAGCCGGGTCATCTCCAACCAGAACAATTTCGTCAGCACTGGCTGGGATATACATCAGCGCATTGTCCCTGGAATCGTCGTTCAGCAGGTCGCGTCCTTCCCTGTATGTAAAGCTATAAGGCTGACTCTGATATCCTTCGTAGAACAGGCCGAAGGTGGTTTTCACATTGTCACTCCATTTCAATTCGTAGGACATATTTGCAGTTATCCTGTTACCGAGAGCAAAGTCAGAACGGGTTACGGGCAACCTTGAGTTCTTTCCGTTCACGGTCTGGATGTTCCTCCACTGGGAACTGTTTTGTGAGGAGGTACCGTCAAAGATCTTGTAAGAATCTCCAAAGGTCCAGGCAATCTGTCCGGCAAACCCGTTTTCGTATGGTTTACGCAGTGAGAAAGTCGTATTATGAGCATATCCGCCTCCAGTGTTAGATGCGAGTATAACACGCCCATATGTATCGTCAATCTCATCCCTCCTGTCATAGAAGGGGCGGTTATCTGCTCCTTCATAAGTTCCAACAGGTCCTCTTAAATTCAGGTTCTCGTAGTAGATGTCCGTAATCACATCGGTATACAAGAAATCTGCGGAGGCAATCAGGTTCCAGAATGGAAGTTTCTGATCCACGGCAATATTGTATTTGATTACCTGAGGTAATTTAAAGTCCTTAGAAATGAGGTCCACATTTCCCCCGGTACCGCCTGAGCCAGGAGCAGGATCTTCGAACTGGTTGTTCACGTTAGGCTCGAAAGGCTGACCGAATTCGAACATGAACCCCCCGGTAATACCATTGTTGTTGTAAGTACCTCCAGGCCATACTAAGGGAAGACGAGAAGTGAAAATTCCTAAACCTCCTCGGATCTGGGTGGTTGATTCACCGTTTACATCCCAGTTAAACCCGAGACGGGGAGCGAACATAGGGGTTGGATCGATTCCCTGCCCTACGCGGGCTCCCTGAAGATTTTTTCCTGCGGCTTCCAAAAGAGGAATCGTCCGCTCGTTGAAATCGTCGTTCACCGCTCCGTCACTCCAGTAGGGTACATCAATTCGGGCTCCAAGGGTCACCCTGAAGTCATCAGACATCTGCACCTCATCCTGAACATAGAATCCGGCCTGGAAGGTGTCGAATTCCGAAGCACCTGCAGACTCATCGCCTGTAACTCCGGTACCCACCAGGGAGTACCCGTGCTGATACACGTCTGCATCCTGCCCTGTAAGGAACTGGTTAAGACCTGATGACACCAGGTTACCAGATCCGTCAAACTGGTCTTCGAAAGTATAGTCTCCATAATTGAATGCGAAGAATAAGTTTTTAATCTTCGCGAATTCAAGGTTGGTTCCCAGGGTCACTGTATGGCGTCCTGCGTAAATCTCAAAGTTGTTTGTAAGGGTGAGCACGTCCTGATCCAGGAGGTTTGCAGTAGAGAATGGCTCGGCTCCGAAAGAGATCGTCCCACCGCCATCCTGGATGTCTACCGTTGGGAATGGATCTCCCGCAGGATCCCTGTCATCCCTTACTGTGGTATAACCCAGTATGAAATTATTGGAAAATTTGTTGCCAAAACGTGAACTCAGTTCAAGAGCGAGAGAATTGGTTTTGGAAACAAAGGATTCTGAACCATTGATAAATCCGATATTTCTGTTACCGGAATTTCGTGCTTCCAGGTTATCGGCAGATGTATATCCGTAACGCAGGGAAAGTTTGTGATCCTGGTTGATGTTCCAATCTACCTTAGCGGTAATACGATCACTTTCTAAAGTTCTGGTATTATTGTCAAAAATACCGGGGTTGTACCCATAATTGCTCTGCAAAAAGCTGCTAAGCCCCTGGAGATCGGCAAGACTGGATCGTCCGGTGTAATTGCTGAAATTAAAAGGTTGAGGAGTTTCATCTTCCTGTCTTTCATAGTTGAGAAAGAAGAATACCTTGTCTTTTACGAGTGGTCCTCCGATTCGAGCTCCGTAAGTAAGAGCAGAGAAATCAGCAAGCTTTTCACGTTCTTCACCATCACCTACTAAACTTGGAGGCGTTTTACCGGCCAGACTTTCATTTCTTACAAAAGAGTATGCCGATCCTTCCCAGTTGTTGGAACCAGAACGTGAGATCGCGTTGATGGAACCTCCTGAGAATCCAGACTGTCGCACATCAAAAGGAGCAATGTTGATCTGGAAGGTCTCGATCGCATCCACAGAAAGTGGATTAACCCCTGTCTGACCTCCATTTGTACCGGATCCTGCAAGACCAAATACATCATTATTTACAGCGCCGTCTATATAAATAGCGTTGTATCTATTATTTTGTCCTGCCAGTGATATGGTAAAACCGTCGTTTCCTTCCGTTACCTGTGCCTGGGGAGTCAGCCTCACAAAATCGGCTATGGATCGGGATGCCGCAGGAATGGTTTGAACCTCTCTCTGGGTAATGGTAGTTTCAGTTCCCGTTTTATTGGCACCAAAAACCCCAGTGGCCGTAGCAGAAAGGACAACTTCCTCAAGAGCAGTTGCAGATTCCGAAAGCGAAACATTGAATGTAGAAGTCCTACCCAGTGTTAAAGTGATCCCATCTTTCACATCGTCAGTAAATCCGATGTAGGAAAATGTGATCTTGTAGGGCCCACCGGATCTCATGTTGGAGATTCGGTAAAAGCCATCAAAATCAGTGGCAGCTCCGTAGGTACTCCCGGTGGGAAGATGGACTGCCACGACACTGGCACCACCCAGAGGCTCGCCAGCGTCATCGACTACCTTTCCGCTGATCGCAGAAGTAGTAACCCCTTGTGAAAAAGCCATTGCCGTGATCAAAAAGGCGGCAAAGGCAACGTAAAGTTTCTTCATAAGTTCTCGTGTTAATTAGTATTTATGCTATCTGCAAAGATGCCGTAAAACAGGCAAAATCACATTAAGACAGCGTTAAGTTAAGGCGAACAAATTTAACATATAATTGGCAAAAAACCTTGCCAACTAACCAAAGAAATAAGCCTGTTCCGAGAATTGCGAACCCGCTCGTTTATTTCTTAAAATATTGCAGTAATTGCGATGTGGAAGAGTCGTGTTTGGATATTTCTGAAGCGGTGATGTCCTTCAGGGTCTGGGAGGCGAGTTGTTTCCCCAATTCCACTCCCCACTGGTCATAGCTGAAGATGTTCCATACCACTCCCTGCACGAAGATCTTGTGTTCGTACAGAGCGATGAGGGCACCCAGGCTCCTGGGTGTGAGCTTGTCGATGAGGAGGGTATTCGTGGGTTTGTTGCCTTCGAAAAGTTTGAAGGGGAGGAGTTTTTCCACCTCCGCTCCGGAAAGGCCTTTCGACTCGAGCTCCGTCCTGACCTCAGCGGCTGTTTTGCCGTTCATAAGGGCTTCGGTCTGGGCAAAAAAGTTGGCCATCAGCTTCTGATGATGGTCCACATTTCCGTATAACGATCTTTTGTACCCTATAAAATCAGCGGGGATCAGTTTGGTCCCCTGGTGTATCAGTTGAAAGAAAGCATGCTGGGCGTTGGTCCCCGGCTCTCCCCAGATGATGGTCCCGGTCTGGTAGGCCACCCTGGACCCATCGCGGGCGGTACTTTTGCCGTTGCTCTCCATGATCCCCTGCTGGAAATAGGCAGAGAACCTGCTCAGGTACTGCGTATAGGGGATGATAGCCTCGGTCTCTGCCCCGTAAAAATTGTTATACCAGATGCTCAACAGAGCCAGGATGACAGGGATATTGTCACTAAACGGAGCGGTTCTGAAATGGGTATCCATGTCCCTTGCCCCTTCGAGCAGTCCTTCGAAATGGTCGGGGCCCACTGCCAGTGCGATGGACAGGCCCACAGCACTCCAAAGAGAAAATCGGCCCCCTACCCAGTCCCACATAGGGAATACATTTTCAGGAGCTATCCCGAATTCCCTGATCTTCTCGGTATTGGTTGAAACGGCCGCGAAATGTTTGGCGATATCCTCAGAAGCCGCATGCTGCAGGAACCATTCCTTGATGGTGAGCGCATTGGTCAGGGTTTCCTGCGTAGTGAAGGTCTTGGAGACCACGATGAATAATGTGGTCTCTGGGTCTACTTCCTTCAGGACCTCCTGTACGTGGTCCCCGTCTATATTGCTGACAAAATGTGTATTGAGATGGTTCTTGTAGTATTTAAGAGCTTCACATACCATGACCGGACCCAGGTCGGAGCCACCAATCCCGATATTGACCACGTCGGTAAAGGCCTTGCCGGTATACCCCTTCATCTTTCCGGAAATTACCGCTTCGGAGAACTTGCGGATATGATCCCGGACCTCATAGACTTCGGGGATCACATTTTCGCCCTCCACGTAAATCTCTTCATTTCTCCCGGCCCTCAGTGCTGTGTGCAATACCGCTCTTCCTTCGGTCTCATTGATGGCAGCCCCTGAAAAATATTGCGCCAGACCATCCTTGAGTTTTATCTCTTCCGCCAGGGAAAGCAGGAGATCCATGGTGGTATCATCCACCCTGTTCTTGGAATAGTCCAGGAAAAAGTCATTCCACCCGATGGAGTATCGCTTCGCCCGACCGGGATCTTTTGCGAAAAGGTCCTTTAGGTGAGCCTCTTTTGTTTTCCCGTAGTGTTCAGTTAATGCTTGCCAGGCTTTGGTAGTGGTTGGATCGATCTTCGCTAAGGACATCTTAAGGATTAAGTGTTAGGAGTTCATCAGTGGGTTCACCGGGGAATTCTATACAATCGAGTTGAGTCTTCACAGGCTCCATATAGTCGTAATAGGCCGGCCTGAGCACTTCAGCAAGGGGTTCTGCGGCCGGCAATTCCTCCCTCAGGGGATCTACCTGTCGGCCGTTCTTCCAGAAGCGGTAACAGACATGTGGGCCTCCGGTGTTGCCGGTCATCCCGATCCAGCCGATCACATCGCCCTGGCGGACATACTGCCCCTGCCTTACATTCTGGGCCTTCATGTGCAGGTACTGTGTGCTGTAGGTGCCGTTGTGGCGTATTTTGACATACTTTCCATTGCCGCCCCGGCGGGTGGATTCCGTGACCACCCCGTCTGCCGTAGCCAGGATAGGGGTTCCAATGGGTGCCGCATAGTCCGTGCCTTTGTGGGGCCTGACCTTGTAGCCGTAATACCGTATCCTTCGCTTCAGGTTATACCGGGATGAAAGCCTGCCGAATTTTAAAGGAGCCCTGAGGAAAGTACGCCTCAGGTTGTTGGCTTCCTGATCGTAATACTCTTTGATATCCAGGGAGTCATTGTGATAGGAAAAAGCGTAAAAAGGTTCCCCCTTGTGTTCGAAAAATGCTGCCTTTATGGGTCCGGCCCCGGCGTAGATACTGTCGTTTATGTATTTCTCATCGTAGATGATCCTGAACTTATCGCCCGCGTCGAGCTTGAAGAAATCGATGGTCCAGGCGTAGATCCCGGACAGCTCGTTCACCATGAGGTAATCGATATTCTGCTGCACGATCACATCGGAGAGGGAGCCTCCCCTGGGTATGATACCGGCGGCCTCCCTTTCTACCAGCTTTACTTTCTTTCTGCCCTTGTATGCCAGCACGGTATCCCTGAAATCCACTACGGTGTAATTCACGGGATCATTCTCGTAAATGAACAGCTGTGCTACCTCTGAGGTGTCTTTGGACTTCAGGATAGTGTATGGATTTCCGACCCTAATCCGCCTCACGTCAAAAGTATCCTTGAACCTTTGGGTCAGCTCGTAGATCTTCGGGTAATCCACCTTGTTCCTGGTCATGATCGCACCGAAGATATCCCCTTTCCTGATGGTATCCTCCACCACGGTAAAGTCGGACAGGTCAAATCCGTATTTCTCTATGGGCATGACGGCTACGGACCGTGAATTTTCGTCAGTAAGGTCGGCTTGAGAAGTAGCCTGCTTGTCCTCCCCACAGGAGGACATCAGTACGCATGCTAAAAAGAGGCCCCAGTATTTTCGCATTGTCGTTATGTGATTCTTTCGGGATTAAAAAGGTGGTCTACCCATTGTTTTCCCCAGTTTTCCAATTCTTTTCCGGTGTGCAATTTCGGAAAAAACACCACTTTTTGAAAGCTGGGCGGCAAATATTCCTTCCAGTTGGTACCCCCTGTAGCCTCAATCGCTTTGTCTCCTCTGCTGAGATAGCGGTAGGCCGATCCCATATGCATCAGCGGCCAGTTTACGTTGGCATTGAGGTCCATCTTTCTTAACGCATCTTTGAGGGCTTTATTATTCCTGCTTTCCTCCGGTAATTTGAGGAATTTATGGTAGATGGTATTGCCTTCGACCTCCCTGGCGATCCTTATAAATCGGGGAGTATAGCGATATTCGAATTGCTTTAAGGTAAGCGTTTTTTCTCCGGTCTTCACATCGGTGGCCCCTTTCTTCCAGTAGATCTTCTCATAGAGTTCCTCAATGCTGTTCTTCTCTGAAATATCTGCCCGGTCTGATTCGTGTACCAGGTTTTCGAGAGGTGTGGCATAGATCTCGATCATGCGGTACTGGGCCGACTGGAATCCGCTTGAAGGGAGGAGCGCCATCCGGTAACGCAAGAACTGCTCCCGCTCCATGCCCGTGATCATGATGCTGAAGGAAGAGATCAGGGCCTTGTAATAATTATTGATGCGGTTGAGCTTTTCGATAAAAAGCGATACTTCCTGCGACTGGTCATCGACGATCTGTTTTTCCTCGTGAATGATGAGCTTAAAGTACAGTTCCGTAATCTGGTGGTACATGATAAAGATCTCCTCATCCGGGAAGTAGGTACGGGGTACCTGCAGGCTGAGAAGGGTGTCCAGGTGGATATAATCCCAGTAGGTGAGGTAACGCTGATAGAGCAAACCATCGAGGTAAGAACTGAGGTCCTGGCCCGAGTCCTTGTATTTTTCCGCCAGTTTCGCAATCTGTGCGTCGATCTGCTCCTTTTTCTTCATTGGTATGGTTAGTCCATTATGATCTTGAACTGGTGTTTCAGACCGTTGTAGCCATCCAGGTCGGCTTTTAGCGACCCTACAGCCAGATCGGCCTTGATCCTTATGGGGATCAGGTTGAGGTCATTAGAGACCCAGAGCGTCAGGCTCTCCTGCTCCTTGAATACCCTCCCCGCCTGAACATAAGGCCTGAACATCAGGCATTCCACTTTTCCGAATTTGGTCCTCAGAATCTCCTTTCCCAGGAACTTTAGCCTGAACTTGAAGATGCCGTCATCGTCATACAGCATATTGAGCTGGATCGATTTACCGATCTCAAGGTCTTCCGGCCGGTAATTGTTCCTGAGATAGTAAAATCCGGATACCAGGTCCTGGATATTGTTCTGCAGGTCAAAATTAAACTTTTTATCGTTCTTCTTATCGTCGAGAAGGGCTTCCTTTTTCTGATAGTCGAAGTTGATCTCGATATCTTTGGTATATCCCCCTTCATCTATCTTGCGAATAAAACGATAGGGTTTGCCGTCTTCCATATCGAAATAACTCTCATAGGTATCATCCACCTTAAAAAAGATGCTGGCAAAGCCCGTGGTCTTTCCCCTTCCCACCACATGATATACGGGTGTATCCCGAACGCTGTCTGTCTTCACATGCAGGGTAGCATAACTCGCGTTCAGGAAACCGTAATGTATCCTGAACTTGAGCCACTCCCCGGGTTTGAAAGCCTCGTGTATATTCTGGCCGTACACGACACCCTGGAGCAGGAGTAAACAGATTAGTACCTTCTTCTTCATCGTAAAATTTGGTCAAAATTAGCAAAAGCAGGCCTTGGGCCACCTCCATAACGTCAATAAAACAACTTTTATTCCAAAAAAGTACAGGACAAAAAAAGCCCCGACGGGCGTCGGAGCTTTTTCCTAAATAACCAACCAAACTTTAAATTATGAAAAACCAATACTTAAAGTTATAAGGGAACCACCCCTTATGCTTACAAATGTAGTATAACTAAATGAAACTGCCTTTCGTTTTAACTTTATTTAACGAGAGTCTTAACAAGAGATTATAAAATCTAACGTCTCTCGCTAAAAAAAGTAAGGACAACCTACAACGTCCCCCTGGACTCCTGTTCCCGTTCTATCGCTTCGAAAAGGGCCTTAAAATTGCCTTTGCCGAAAGACTTGGCGCCTTTCCGTTGAATGATCTCTATGAACATGGTGGGCCTGTCCAGGATGGGCTTGGTAAAGATCTGCAATAAATACCCTTCATCATCCCGGTCTATAAGAATGCCGAGATCCCTCAGGGGCTCTAATTTCTCATCGATCTCGCCTACGCGGTCCAGGACGTCCTCGTAATACGTAGCTGGAACTGTGAGGAATTCCACTCCCCTGTCCCTTAGCGCACTCACGGTTTCTATGATGTTATCTGTGGCCAGAGCCATGTGCTGGACACCTGCGCCATTATAGAACTCAATATACTCCTCGATCTGTGATTTCTTTCTGCCTTCGGCAGGTTCGTTGATGGGGAATTTGATCCGGCCATTTCCATTGCTCATCACCTTGCTCATCAGGGCCGTGTATTCCGTACTGATATCCTTGTCATCAAAAGAGACCAGTTGTGCAAAGCCCATTACATGGGCATAAAACTTACACCACTTGTTCATCTCATTCCACCCCACATTGCCTACCATATGGTCAATGTATTTCAAACCCACATCCGATGGGCGGTAATGTGGGTTCCAGGGCCTGTACCCCGGCATAAAGGCGCCTTTGTATGCGCTCCTTTCCACAAAGATGTGAACAGTCTCCCCATAGGTGTGAATCCCTGAGAGGACCACTTCCCCCTCTTCATCCTTAAGGGTCCTGGGCTCCATATAGGATTCCGCACCCCTTTGAACGGTCTCGTGATAGCTTTTGGTCGCGTCGTCTACCCAGAGGGCAATGGCCTTAACCCCGTCTCCGTGGAGGTCGATATGCCGGTTGATATCCCCTCCTGATTTCAGGGGAGACGTAAGCACCAGCCTGATCTTGTCTTGCTGTAAAACATAGGAGACCCTGTCCTTGAGGCCTGTCTCCAGTCCGGCATAGGCGACGGGCTGGAAGCCCCATGCCGACATGTAATAGTGGGCCGCTTGCTTGGCATTGCCCACATAAAGTTCAACGTGGTCTGTGCCCAGCAAGGGGAGGAAATCCTCTGCAGCCGGATTTTCCTTGGGCAGATGTAATGAAGTATTATCTAAAGTAGCCATGTTTGATTTTGAATTGATTCTTGAAAAAATATAATTATCCGGATCTCTGTGTAAAAACAGGATCTTTACCACATGGCCCTCAGGTGGGCTTTGATCTCTTCAAGCTTGTAATTCATAAGAACGCTATATCCCTGCAAAGATCGTAAAAAAGAGGGAAATCAGGCCGGAAGTAACTGTTCAATAAATCGGTTGGCAAAAAGGGCTTATCAAAACCAGTATCCCAGGGAAATAAAGAATTCTCCGTCACCGGTCTCGGGCGACCAGGAATAGAGGAATTGTACCGGTCCGAAGAAGGATTCCCATCCATATCCCACTCCATAACCCGTGTAATCAGGAGCTGTGAACCATTCCCCTGTCCGGAAGATATCGTCCTCCACGTTCGCAAAATTGGCAGCGAATAACAGGTGGTTCTTCGGACTGATCTCATAGTCTAATTTGAGAAAGGATTTCACATAGCTGTTCCCAGGAAGGCTCAGGAAGTCGTAGCCCAGAAAAGACTGAAAGTTATTGAGGGGATAACTGCCAAATCCCCCCAGCACGAAATCAAAGGAGGTGACCCTGGAGGTTCCCAGTTTGAACCCGCCTTCATTCACAAAATTGACACTAAGATTTGGGAAAAGAGGAAATGCTACCCCAATAGTCGCTTTGCCAACGGAAAAACTTTTGAAATTATCATTGAAATCGGATGACCAGAAATACAGGTGAAAATCCCCATTGAAATAAATACCACGTGATGGAAAATATTTGTCATCATAGGTGTCCAGGATCAGCTTGCCATAGGTAGAGAGGTAGGTTCCCTTCTCAAAAAAGGTCACATTCCCCGCGTCGATCGGGGAGGGGATGGAATCGTTCCCCTGTTCATTCAGGGTTGTGGTGCTGTAACGGAGTTCTTTGTGCTCTGCCCCGATCTGAAAGGCAAACTCCTCTTGCAATACCGTTTGCAGGTAGATCTGATTGGTGAAGTCGGTTACCTTTAAATTGATATTGCTGACATTGCTGTTGATCGGTACCTCGTAGTTAGATTCCAGCACCCGGTAATCGACTTCCTTATCAAACTCGTAGAAGCTAGAATTGATCCCATAACTCCAGTAGGATCCTTTGTCTACGTAGTATTGAAAATTGTAGCGGAGGTTATCTCCCAGAATCAGGTCGAGGGAGGCCACGTCGTCCCGGAGGAAGACGTTCTTCCCAGTGAGGTTGATCAGGGCCGCACTTTTGTAAAGGTTGTCATAATGGGCGGATATACGGAGAAAGGTCTTGTCCGGGCTCTCCGTAAGGGTCATGACCATATCCTGTTCCAGGCCGTTGGAGGTAAGCTCGTATCTGATGGTCTTGAAATTGCCGGTGGCCACCAGGTTATTGATCCCCTCCTGCAGCCTGGTAAAACTGACCTTTTCATTGAGGTTGACCCTCAACTTTCCTTTGATATAACCCCTGGAGAAATTCGTGTCCCCTTTTAGTACCAGACGGTTGATGACCAGTGAATCCGGTAGGATGATCTCAGGCCGTTTTTCAGGAGGTGCCCCCTGCCTGGAAGCGAGCTCTTTTAATTCCTGCAGGTGTCTGCGGGCCACCTCTTCCCCCGTGTTGATGATGGTGTCCTTTCGCTGGAAATCGATGACGGAAAAATTATCCATATCCGGTTTGATATAGACATCGGTCAGGGCCGATTTTCGTGCCATATCCTTGATGGTCCTGAAATTGTTGATCTGCAGGAGGATCTCTGTGGCCGATAAGAGATCAGACCTGTCCCTAAGGCCGTGCTGCACATCCACTCCAATAACGACATCCGCTCCCAGCGCCCTCAGTTCCTCCACAGGATAATTGTTGAGTACGCCCCCGTCTATCAATACCTCCCCATCCACCTCTGATGGCTGGAAAAGGGAGGGGAAGGTGCCACTGGCCAGGATAGCCTCCGGGAGGTATCCCTTGTTGAGCAGGACCTGTTTTCCGGTTTCCACATTCGTGGCAATACAGAAGAAGGGGATCTTGAGATCATTGAAGTCCCTGATATCTTTTACGTGATAAAGCATACGAACCAGGGCGTT
>NZ_JBFGBM010000066.1:0-12632 GCF_041567615.1 Muriicola sp. | reverse complement strand
TGATTTTTACGAACCTTTTACCGTTCACGAATCTTCCCTTTCTCCCTGTGTCCACAGTATACAGGCGGCCAAACTGGACCGTATGCAGCAGGCGTACCAGTTCTATCTGCGGACGTCCCGACTGGACCTGGACGATTACAACAAGGAAGTGGAAGAAGGCCTCCACATCACCTCCATGGCCGGTACCTGGATGAGTATCGTGGAAGGTTTCGGAGGTATGAGGATACGCAACGATAAATTGTCTTTCCGTCCACGAATTCCGGATGAGTGGGAGTCTTATTCCTTTAAGATCAATTTCAGGAACAGGATACTCAAAGTACTCATCGATAAGAGCGGAGCTCATTTTGAGCTCGAGGGTGATCATGAGATGTCCATTCGGCTCAACGGGGAGCGCGTCGTTTTAAAGCCCGTTTCCAAAGCGGCCGCCAAATAAATGTGCATTCAGGGGTCCAAGGCACATGGTGTTCATTTGTCCCGGCCCCTGATCGCGTACATTTCAATATCTATCTTCCTGATAACCATGAGCGTGGCCCATGCCCAGATTGAACGTGTAGAACCCCCGAACTGGTGGGTAGGGTTCAGAGACACTTCCCTCCAGTTGTTGGTCAGAGGTGTGGGCATTGGAGAGTATTCAGCAACTGTCATGGCAGAGGGTGTGAGCCTGAAAGGGAGCCACAGGGCAGATAGTCCAAATTACCTCTTTCTAGATTTGTCGCTATCCAAAGAAACACCCCCCGGGGAGATCCATTTGGTTTTTTCAAAGGCAGGAACCCCCGACATTAACTTCCCATTTCCTCTCAAGGCAAGACAATTCGAACCGGAAGAATACATTGGGTTCTCGAGTGAGGATGCTATCTATTTGATTACCCCTGACCGATTTGCCAACGGAGATCCGGCCAACGATATCGATCCCACCCTTCAGGAGAAGAAGATCGATAGGAAGGATGATTACGCCCGCCACGGAGGAGATATACGGGGGATGATTGAGCACCTGGATTATATTGCCGACCTCGGCTTTACCGCCATTTGGCCCAGTCCCCTGCTGATCAACGACATGCCCAGGGAGTCTTATCACGGTTATGCCATTACCGACTATTACAGAGTAGACCCGAGGTTTGGAACTTTGGATGACTATAAGGAACTGGTCAGTAAAGCCAGGGAAAGGGGAATCAAAGTGATCATGGACCAGGTGAACAATCACTGCGGCCTCGCCCACTGGTGGATGAAGGACCTGCCTTTTAAGGATTGGATCCATTATCAGGATGGCTTTGAAGAGGGATGGGATATAACGGTGACCAACCACAGGCGCACGGTGAATCAGGATATGTATGCTTCAGACTACGACAGGGAACTAATGGACAATGGATGGTTCGTCCCTTCCATGCCCGACCTGAATCAGGACAATCCGTTTCTTGCGAAGTACTTGATCCAGAACAGTCTCTGGTGGATTGAGACCCTGGGCCTGGGGGGGATTCGGCAGGACACCTACCCCTACCCGGAAAAGCATTTTATGGCGAGATGGGCCGAGAGGATCATGACTGAATACCCTTCATTTTCCATTGTGGGAGAGGAGTGGAGTTACAACCCGCTGGTGGTCGGATACTGGCAGAGAGGAGCCCGGAACCGTGACGGGTATGAATCTCACCTCAGGTGTACTATGGACTTCCCCCTGCAACAGATCCTTGTCGATGCACTTTCGGAAGAGGAGAACTGGAATACGGGCCTCATTAAATTGTACGAAGGGCTGGCCAATGACTTCCATTATGCCTCCCCTCAGGACATGATGCTCTTCGGCGATAACCACGATATGGACCGACTTTACACTCAACTGGGGGAAGATGAGGTCCTGACCCGAATGGCCCTTGCCTTTATTATGGTGGCTCCGCGAATTCCGCAGGTGTATTACGGCACAGAGATCCTGATGGAAAATACGGACAAACCCGGCGACCACGGCAGGATCAGAACGGATTTTCCCGGAGGCTGGCAGGGTGACCGGATCAATGCCTTTACAGGGAAGGGGCTAAGTACCAAAAAGAAGAATATGCAGGAATTCGTCAGAAAGCTCGCGAGATTCAGGAAGGGTCAAATGGCGATCCACGAGGGCAAAACCAAACACTTTAGCCCTGAGAATGGGGTCTATGTACTGTTCCGGTATCTGAATGAAAAGAAGGTCGTGCTGATTCTCAACAAGAATGATAATCCCATCACCCTGCCCCTGGGGAGATTCGCTGAAATGAACATCAGCGGGCAACAGTTTACAGACGTCCTGAAGGACAGGAATATAGAGCTAAACGAGGTGTTGATCCTGGAAGAAAAAGGAATCCTGCTGTTAACCAATTAGAGATTGATGAAAAAGAGTGGGTCCTTAGTAATTGTTCTCGCCGTGCTGCTGTTGAGTTGTATGGGGGGTGAAGAAAAGGACATTGATAAAAATGAAGGAAACCAAATGAAAAGACAAGGAAAGATCGTGATCTATCAGGTGTTCACCAGGTTGTTCGGGAATACCAAGACATACAATAAACCGTGGGGCACCCTTGAAGAGAACGGGGTCGGGAAGTTTGCCGACTTTACGCCCAACGCCCTTGAGGAGATCAGAGACCTGGGAATCACTCATATATGGTATACCGGGGTTCCTCACCACGCCCTTGTCACAGACTATACGGCTTACGGGATCACGGATGATGATCCGGATGTGATCAAGGGAAGGGCAGGCTCACCCTACGCAGTCAAGGATTACTACAATGTGAATCCCGATCTGGCCATGGATCCCGGAAACAGACTGGAAGAATTCAGGCAGTTGATCCTCCGCACTCACAAGGCCGGAATGAAGGTGATCATCGATATCGTGCCCAATCACGTGGCCAGGCATTATGAAGGTGCATCCACCCCCGAAGGGAAAGAGCCTTTCGGCGCATCGGATGACATTTCCGTGGAGTATGCCAGGGACAACAATTTTTACTACATTCCGGGGACCCCTTTCCGGGTACCGGAATGGAGGGATGGGTATAAACCCCTGGGAGGAGATCCACATCCCCTTGTCGATCATTTCTTCGAAGAAAACCCGGCCAAGTGGACAGGGAACGGCTCCCGCCTGGCACAACCGGATTTCAACGACTGGTATGAGACCGTTAAGATCAATTATGGGGTCAGGCCCGACGGCACTTATGATTTCGAACGTTTACCGGAGGATGCCGGCTCCAGGTCTCATAAACAGCACCTCGATTTCTGGAAGGATAAATCTGTGCCCGATTCGTGGGAGAAATTTAGGGATATCGCCCTTTACTGGTTGGGTTTTGGGGTGGATGGTTTTCGATTTGATATGGCCGAGATGGTCCCGGTAGAATTTTGGAGTTATCTCAATTCCCATATCAAGGAAAAAAACCCGGAAGCACTTTTGCTGGCCGAGGTGTACAATCCTTCCCTTTATCGCGATTACATTTTCAGGGGCAAAATGGATTACCTCTATGACAAGGTGGAGCTTTATGACAGCCTGAAACACATCATGCAGGGTCACGGCTGGACAGACCACATCCCGGTTGTGCAAAAGGGCCTCATGGATATCGAGCACCACATGCTGCATTTCCTGGAGAACCACGACGAGCAGCGGATCGCGAGTCCGGAATTCGCCGGGGACGCCCGCAGGGGAATGCCGGCTATGACGGTTTCTGCTACCCTCAGTACCTCACCTACCATGCTCTATTTCGGGCAGGAAGTAGGGGAGCCGGGTGCTGAAAATGCCGGATTCGGAAGTCCTTCAAGGACATCCATCTTTGATTATATCGGCGTTCCCCACCACCAGCGGTGGATGAATGAGAAGGCTTTTGACGGGGGTCAATTATCAGAGGAAGAGAAAGCGCTGAGGGATTTTTATAAACGCCTCCTCAACCTGACGATCAGCAGTAAGGCCCTTATGGGATCCTACGAGGATATCCATTATTTCAACAGGGACAACACTCCCGGTTACGACTACCGGGTACATTCCTTTGTGCGATGGAAGGACGGACAGCGGTGGCTGATCCTGGTTAATTTTGATGCAGAGCGGTCCTACGAACTCGAGATGAAGATCCCGCCATCGGTGGTTAGTGCATGGGATCTGAAAGATGAAAATACCTATCGCCTGACAGACCGCCTCTACGAGAACACCGAAGTGGATCTTAAAATTGAAAAAGGACAAGGCCTTTTTAAGATCGGCCTTGCCCCTTTACAATCTTATATTCTTGAACTGCGGGAATGAGCTATCCCGCAGCCGGTACTACGCTTGTTCCCCTTTTGGTTGTGTAGCCTTGTACATCATACCGATCACAGCCCCTATGATCCCGTAGTAGACGATATCTAGAACGGCTTCCACAAGGTGGCCCGTCAGGTCCATGAATTCGGAGGTGGCATACCAGAGCAGCCCCATTCCCAGGCCGACGAAAATTCCGATCCAGACCCCGAATTGAAATCCACCGCCAAAGCTGTGATAGCCCCTTGCCCATTTGCCGTAGAGGGAACTCAAGGCGAATGCCGCGATGAGGTTAGAGAGGATCAGGATCGGGAAATCCGGTTCTTCCTTCATCGCATCGGTAAGGGTGTGACCCTCAAAAAAATCCACAGTGGCCACGCCCCATATCAGGAAGCCCAGCACGAACATGGCCACGGCAGCTACTACGGTGGCCAGAAGATTTTGTTTTGTAAACATAGTTTTGTTTGTTAATGGGTTGTTGTGCTTCCAAAGATATCAAATATTAAATATGATAAATCAAAAAAATTATGATAAAAACAGGAAAAAATATAATTAAAACCCTAAAAAAATGAGAATTACCTTAATCGAGAGGATTTCAAAATAATTGCGTGCAAATTGTATTTTTGGGGATTGAGAAATAGGATGGAAATGAAAAAATTCTTGATCCTGATAGTCCTATGTGGTCTTTCAGCGTGTAATAAAACAGGACATAACATGATAGTTATCGGTCATAGGGGAGCCATGGGGCACGAAACAGAAAACACCCTCGCCTCTGTTCAAAAGGCACTGGACCTGGGTGTGGATATGATAGAGATCGATGTATTCCGGGTGAAAAGTGGGGAGATCGTGGTATTTCATGACGAAAGACTGGAGAGGCTCAGCAATGCGGGGGGACCTATAGAGGATTGGAATTATTACGACCTTAAAAAGGTGGTCCTGAACGGGAACCACCGCATACCTATCCTGCAGGACGTTCTTAAACTCATAGATCACCGGGTGCCTTTGAACATAGAACTCAAAGGGGCCAACACAGCCGAAAGGGTAAATCACATCATTGCCTACTACATAAAGGCAAGGGGCTGGAAACCGGAAGACTTCCTGATCTCGAGTTTTAACTGGGAAGAGCTCAGAATACTCAGGTCTATCAACCCTGATATCGCTATTGCCGTGCTCACGGAGGAAGACCCCGAAGAGGCTGTTCAGGTGGCCCGGGAACTGGGTGCGGTCGCTATCAACCCGCATTTCAAGAGCCTCACCGCTGAAAATGTCAACTCAATTCACGAAGCAGGCTTCAAAGTATATACCTGGACGGTCAACGATAAAGCGGACCTGGATCGTATGAGGCAGTTCGGAGTAGACGGGGTCTTTACCAATTTTCCCGAAAGGGCTCACTGATGTATGATCTCGTTGTTGTCGGAGGAGGAGCGGCCGGTTTTTTCGGAGCGATCCACGTGGCTGACAACAGGCCCGATATGAAGGTGGCCATCCTCGAACAGGGGAATAAGGTTCTTTCCAAGGTCAGGATATCAGGCGGCGGTCGCTGCAACGTCACCCATGCCGAATTCAATCCTGCAGAGCTCGTTAAAGCCTATCCCAGAGGGGAAAGAGAATTACGCGGGCCTTTCCATACCTATCAACCCAGGGATACCGTAGAATTTTTTGAATCAAGGGGGGTCCCCCTGAAGGTTGAGGAGGATGGAAGGATGTTCCCTGAAAGTGACTCCTCCCAGACCATCATCGATTGTCTTATGGACAGCGTAATTACCCTGGGTATTCACCTGATAAAAAATGCCCCGGTGGTTGAGATTATCCCTGTGGAGAGCCCCACTGGCGGAATGATCTGGGAAGTGAAAACCAAATCGGATTCCTACCACTGCAGCAATCTCCTGGTGGCCACCGGGAGCAGCCAGAAGATGTGGAATATACTAAAGGTGCTGGGCCATCGGATCATCGACCCTGTTCCTTCCCTGTTCACCTTTCATATCAAAGATCCGCGGATTGACGGGATACAGGGGGTAAGCACCCATGCCCGTGTAGAATTGGTTTCCAGGGAACTACCCGGGAAGAGGTTGTCCGGGGTCATCAGGACATCATCGAAGCGCTCTGCAGGTCTGACAACCGAAGGCCCCTTGCTGATCACACATTGGGGGATGAGTGGCCCTGCCGTTTTAAAACTCTCCTCATGGGGAGCCCGTATCCTTCATGATTACAATTATCGGTTTCGGATCAGGGTGAACTGGACCCCTGATTATCACCAGGAGGGCATGTATGCTTTTTTGGTCAAGGTGAAGGACGTGGAAGCCAGGCGGACGGTCTTCCGGACCTGCCCTTTGGAGATCCCGAAACGCCTGTGGCGAAAGTTAGTACAGGCCGCGGAGATCACCCCCGATCAGAAATGGGCTGAGGTACAGAAAAAACAATTACAGCAACTTGCCGGGCAGTTGACCTCTTCCGAATTCCTTGTAGAGGGGAAGAGTCCATTTAAGGAAGAATTCGTTACGGCCGGAGGGTTGGATCTCAAAGAGATCAACTTCAAATCTTTTGAAAGCAAACTTCACAAAGGCCTTTATTTTGCCGGAGAAGTCCTTAATATCGACGCCATTACCGGGGGGTACAATTTTCAGAATGCCTGGACCGGAGCCTACCTGGCTGCCAGGGCGATCACAGAATCAAAAAATTGAAAACCCTCTAGAGTACAAGGTAAAGTGCTCCGGCTATCATCCCTCCCAGTATGGGTCCTAAGACAGGTATCCAGGAATACCCCCAGTCTGAGTTCCCTTTGTCTTTTATAGGAAGAATCGCGTGGATGAGCCTTGGGCCCAGATCGCGGGCCGGATTGATAGCATAACCTGTGGTGCCCCCCAGACTGAGTCCGATGCCCCAGACCAGCAGAGATACAGGTAAGGCCCCCAAAGAGCCCAGTCCGATCACTTCTTCGGTGGCGAGCATGGATGCATCCGTAAAGAAGAGAACGGTAAATACAAGGACAAAAGTGCCGAGGACCTCACTGAAAATGTTAGACGGGTAATTGCGTATGGCAGGGATGGTTGAGAATACACCCAGTTTTACACCCTTATCCTCTGTGATGTCAAAATGGTCTTTGTACATGATCCAGATCAGAGTAGCCCCGATCATGGCTCCGAGCAATTGGGCCAGGAGATAGGAGGGAACATCTGCCCACTCAAATGCGCCTGCAACTGCCAGTCCGACAGTAACCGCAGGGTTGATATGGGCCCCGCTGTAGGGTCCGGCGACCACCACCCCCACGAAGACGGCGAACGCCCAGGCTGTGGTGATCACGATCCAGCCACCGCCCTCACCTTTGGTTCCCTTGAGGATCGCATTCGCGACCACTCCGCAACCCAGGGTGATCAGGAGGGCGGTTCCTAATAATTCTGCAACAAATGGTGTCATATCTATATTTCGTTTTCTTTACTCCAATATTCAGTGGCCCTGACGGCCCGATACCAGCCTTTAATGCCTTCTTCAACCGATGTTCTTTCCAGTACCGGCTCGAATCGCCTCTCCGTCTCCCAGATCTCCCTGATCTCATCGAGTCCGGACCAGAACCCGACAGCAAGTCCGGCGAGAAAGGCAGCGCCCATGACGGTGGTCTCCACGATCTTGGGCCTGACGACGACGGTATCCAGAACATCGGCCTGGAATTGCATCAGGAGATTGTTGACTGTCGCCCCTCCATCTACACGCAATTCCTGGATATCAATACCGGCATCGGCCTCCATAGCCTTGAGCACGTCCATGGTCTGGTAGGCGATCGACTCAATAGCTGCGCGGGCGATATGAGCATAGGTGCTGCCCCTGGTCAGCCCGAAGACACTCCCCCTGGCGTGCTGGTTCCAGTGAGGTGCCCCCAGTCCGGCAAATGCCGGGACAAAGTAAACCCCGTCCGAATCGTCCACGGTGCAGGCGAGTTGCTCCACTTCCCCCGAAGATTTGATGATGCCAAGACTGTCCCTCAGCCATTGGACCACAGCCCCGGCTATGAAAATACTCCCTTCCAGGACGTAATGGGTTTTTCCATCGATCTGCCATCCTACCGAAGTGAGGAGGTTATTCTTTGAAATGATGGGTTTTTCTCCGATGTTCATCAACATAAAACAACCAGTACCGTAAGTGTTTTTCACCATCCCGGTTTGGGTGCACATCTGTCCGAATAAGGCAGCCTGCTGGTCGCCAGCGATCCCCGCTATCGGGATCTCCCTTCCCAACCAGCGGGAAGTCGACTTCCCGTATACCTCACTGGAGGCTTTTACTTCCGGCAGCATGGATTTTGGGATATTCAGAAGGGCCAGTAATTCATCATCCCACTGCAGGGTGTTGATGTTGAAAAAGAGGGTGCGGGAGGCATTGGTCACGTCAGTGATGTGCAGGGAACCTTCTGTCAGGTTCCAGATCAACCAGGTATCAATGGTCCCCAAAAGGAGATCTCCCGCCTCGGCCTTTTCTCTGGCTCCCTCGACATTGTCCAGGATCCATTTTACTTTGGTCCCTGAGAAATAAGCGTCGATGACGAGTCCTGTCTTTTCCCTGATCAGGGGTGAGAGTCCCTCTTTCTTAAGCTTATCGCAGTATAGGGCTGTCCTTTTATCCTGCCAGACAATAGCGTTGTATATGGGATTGCCCGTTTTTTTATCCCAGATCACAACCGTTTCCCGCTGATTGGTGATCCCTATCGCGGCAATGGCTTCAGGGGATATCGCTTTAGATGCAACAGCCTCCTTCATCATCTCGGCCTGGGCCTCCCAGATCTCCAGGGCATCGTGTTCTACCCATCCCGATTTGGGGAAATATTGGGTGAATTCCTTTTGGGCTGAGGAGACAATGCTCCCCTTTTTATCAAAGATCAATGTCCTGCAACTGGTCGTACCTTGGTCTAAGGCCAAGATGTATTCTTCCATGGTTTTGCGTTTGAATAGATTATATTCCTTATCGGTCTCTAAATGTAATGGAATTATTTTGTTTTGCACGAGGGGCCCGCTGGTACAGGGCTAATTGAGTATCCAGATATTGAAATTGAGGACCATAGCAAAACAGACCCAGAGGAGGTAGGGGACGAGCAAATAAGCTGCCGGTTTACTCACTATTTTGAACCACTTGATGGTAGCGAGGATGAGGATGAGGAGGGCCAGGATAACTATCAAGGCCCAGAAAGGCTGCTGGAGGCCGAAAAAGACGATGCTCCACAAGGCATTGAACATGAGTTGAAAACCGAAATAATACAGGGCTGTTTTTACCCAAATGTGGTAGAATCCCTTCGACCAGACCAGGCCGGCAGCAATGCCCATAGTGATATAGAGGAAGGTCCAGACTGGGGCAAAGATCCAGTTGGGGGGATTGAAGCCCGGTTTGTTCAGGTCGGCGTACCAGGTGTCGACAGAACTCTGGGTGGCGAATCCCGAAAGAAAACCTATGAGGAGGCAAACGATCACGGCAATACTGATATAGGTCGCTTTTTTCTTCATGGAAATCTCAGCTGAGTGTCCTAAAATAGGAATTTATTTTAATTGGACTAAGGCCGATACGCCCTAAGGACTATCTTTGCAGGAAATAATGGAGTCCATGCTTGTACAGGATTTTATCCCCGCTGATATCGAGGTAAAGACAGACCAGGGGAGCGCATCATGGAGGGCGCCCAGCAATATAGCCCTGGTAAAGTATTGGGGTAAATACGAAGGGCAGATCCCGGCCAACCCATCCCTTAGCTTTACACTTTCCGCTTCCCATACCCATACGACAACCCATTTTAAAAAGCGGACCGAACAAGGGGAGATCCCAACATTTGATTTGATTTTTGAAGGCAAGTCGAGGCCCGACTTTCACCCTAAGATCAGCACGTACTTTGAGCGCATTCTTCCGTATACTCCCTGGCTGAAGGATTTCCACCTGGAGATATCCACGGAGAACAGTTTCCCGCACAGCAGCGGGATTGCCTCTTCTGCGAGCAGTATGGCAGCACTCTCACTTTGCGTTCTAGAGATGGAACGGGTACTGTATCCCTCTATGACGGACGATGCTTTCCTCAGGAAGGCCTCCTTTCTCGCCCGCCTCGGTTCTGGCAGCGCGTGCAGAAGTGTTGAAGGGCCCCTCGTCAGCTGGGGACGGCATGAAAAACTCTCCGGTGGTTCCGACCTTTACGGTACTGCCTACGGGGGCTCCGTTCACGATGTTTTCAGAGAATACCGGGACACCATTCTGCTGGTACACAAAGGGCAGAAGACGGTAAGCAGTACAGCAGGGCACTCCCTGATGAAGGACCACCATTATGCCCGACAGCGTTTTTCACAGGCGCACTTAAACCTGACTCACCTCATTGATATCCTGATGAACGGGGATCTGGAAGGGTTTGCACAGATCGTGGAGAGCGAGGCATTGAGCCTTCATGCCATGATGATGACGAGTATACCCTATTACCTACTCATGAAACCCAACACCCTCGCGATCCTTGAAAAAATCTGGGAATTCCGCAGGGATACGGGGGAACCCCTATGCTTTACCCTGGATGCCGGAGCGAATGTTCACTTGCTCTATCCAGCAAGCGGGGAAGATAAAGTTTTGCAATTTATTAAGAATGAGCTTGTTGCGTATTGCGAAAAGGGGCAGTATATTTGCGACCAGTCAGGGCAGGGAGCAAAAAAATTGGGGTCCGCTGTTTGAAATCAGCAAATTAGGACTACCTTTAACTGGCGGAAATGCAGTGTATTATGAAGGGACCACTTTTCTATTCCAAAATACTTTTGTTTGGGGAATACGGTATCATAAAGGACTCTAAAGGCCTTTCAATTCCTTACAACTTCTTTAAAGGAGCCCTGAAAACAGAGCATCCCCTTTCCGATGTCGCCAAGAGATCCAACGAAAGCCTGAGGAAATTCGCTGACCACCTGGAACAAATCCAGAATGAGGATCCTTCCCTTGTACAATTCGAGATCGAGAACCTGAAGAAAGATCTCAAAAAGGGAATGTATTTTGACAGTTCCATCCCTCAGGGGTATGGGATCGGTAGCAGCGGAGCACTGGTTGCGGCCATTTATGATAAATACGCCAAGGACAAGATCACGGTTCTTGAAAACCTCACGAGGGAGAAACTCCTGCATCTCAAAGCTATCTTCGGGAAGATGGAATCCTTTTTTCACGGGAAGTCTTCAGGGTTGGATCCCCTGAACAGTTACCTGAGCCTTCCTATCCTGATCAATTCTCAGGACAACATAGAATCTACCAGCATTCCTTCTCAGAACATCAACGGGAAAGGTGCAGTATTCCTGCTAGACAGCGGGATGACCGGGGAAACGGCTCCCATGGTACAGATCTTTATGGAGAAGATGAAGAACGAGGGCTTCAGGACGGTACTCAAGGATCAGTTCATCAGGCACACCGACGCCTGTGTGGAGGATTTTCTCACCGGCAATATCAAATCCCTTTTCGGGAACCTGAAACAATTATCTCACGTGGTACTCGATCATTTCAAGCCGATGATACCCCAGCAATTTCACGAGCTTTGGAAAAAGGGGATCGAGACCAACGACTATTACCTCAAGCTTTGTGGTTCAGGTGGGGGCGGGTATATCCTGGGATTTACTGAGGATATTGAGAAGGCCCGACAAACTCTGAAAGGACACAAACTGGAAGTGGTTTACAACTTCTAATTCCCATTTTATGCTCAGCAGAAAGAACAGGCTCCTGCTTTTGAAGCTGTTGAGTCTGTTTTCCATTGTCAGGGGGTACAATGTCCTGGTCATAGTCATTGCACAATACCTGGCTGCCATTTACATCATGGCTCCCGATCTGCCTTTGCGGAGGGTAGTATTTGACCTGAGCCTTTTTGTGATCGTCCTGGCATCTGCCCTGGTGATCGCTGCCGGATATATCATCAACAGTTTTTACGATTCCGAGAAAGACCTGATCAACAAACCGCGAAAGACCATGCTCGACCGGCTGGTGAGTCAGCGCACCAAACTCAGCACTTACTTTGTGCTGAACTTCCTCTCCGTAGTTTTTGCCAGTTACGTTTCTTTTCGGGCGGTCCTCTTCTTTGGAGCATACATTTTCGGGATCTGGCTGTATTCTCACAAACTCAAAAGGCTCCCCTTTATCGGAAACCTCGTATCTGCCACCCTCGCCATTACACCTTTCTTTGCCGTATTTGTCTATTACAGGAATTTTGAGACCGTCATCTTTGTACATGCACTCTTCCTTTTCCTGCTGATCCTCTCGAGGGAACTGATCAAGGATATGGAGAATATAGCAGGCGACCTCGCGCTCAATTACAAGACCGTCCCGGTCCTTTTCGGTACAAAGTATTCCAAGATCATGGTTACCCTCCTTGTGGTTCTTGCCCTTCTCCCGGCTTTTCTCCTGATAGAGACCTTTGATGTAGGCTATATGTACCTCT
>NZ_JBFGBM010000065.1:0-12705 GCF_041567615.1 Muriicola sp. | reverse complement strand
TTCCTTTGCCATCACCCAGCTTTCTCAGGCAGCCCTGAGGGACGTCTGCGGAAAGGTAGAACTGGATACCATTTTGTCCAAACGGGAGGAGATGGGGAAGAACATCAAGACCATAGTAGAGGCCGAGACCGGTGAATGGGGTATAGAGATCATCGATGTGAAGATTAAGGATATCCAGCTCCCGGAGAATATGAGGAGGATGATGGCCAACCAGGCCGAGGCGGAACGCTCCAGGCGTGCCCGGATCATACTGGCCCAGGCCGAAGAACAGGCAGCAGACATGTTGCTGCAAGCAGGGAAAAAGATCGATCAGTCACCCTCCGCCATCAAACTTCGCCTGTATCAGACCCTGTCCAATATCGCTGCGGAGAAGAATTCCACCATCCTGTTCCCCTTCCCGGAAGAGGTATTACCCCGGAATTCCAAGGAGTAAAAATGACCTTATCGCACGATTTTAGAATAAAAAAAGCCCTCCTGCAGGGCTTTTTATACGGAAGCAATCATCAATTGCAGGAGGGCTACCTTAATGGGTGGGATGTGTCATGCAATTTCCACCATTTTAGGTTTTGCTTTTTTGGCTTCTTCCTTTTTCATCAGTTTGAAGCGCAGGATACCCTCGTTGTATTTGGCTTTGATTTCATCTTCCAAAACATTTTCGGGTAACAACAAAGTTCTCATGAAGGAATTATAGGAAAACTCTTTCCTTGTATAATTCTCTTCTTTGATTTCGTCAGTATCTTTCTTTTCGGCCCTGATGGTCAGGTAGCCGTTTTCGATAGATACTTCAAAATCTTTTTTACTAAAGCCCGGAGCGGCCAGTTCAATTTCGAAATGGTCTTTGTCCTCTTTGATGTTCAAAGCAGGTTCTCCTTTTCTGCCATTCCAGAAATTTTCGTTGACTAACCCTTTATTCCAAAAACGATTATCGAAGAAATCTTCCATGTCGAAGAAATCGGAGGTAATCAGATCTGTAAAGGGGCGAGTCCGATTTTTAAATCTAACAAGTGACATGATCCTGAAATTTAGGTTAAACAATCCGTTCAATATTCAACGTTGAAAGTACAATGCACCTCATTGAATTCCTATGACATTTATCATCTATCCCATAATATTTTTATTCGGTTCACTGATGAAGTTCCTACATCAATAGTCCGATCGCTGAAGCAGTCATGGAGTGCTCTGTCCATCCTAGAACATCAGATTCGTATAGATCATACTTTTGAGATTCTTGGGAAGCCCATCTCTGATATCTTCCATTTCACCCAGTGAAATATACTTTCTGAGGTAAATGAAAGTAATGTCGATGTAGCGTTCTGCCAGATCATCCTCATAGCCGAAATCATTGACTGCCGCCACCCCGTCGTGTTTACGGACGAGTTCCACGAATTCCTCCATGTGCTTGACCTTTGGTTTTTCCTTTTTCAAGGTCCAGCCATTCACATAGGCGGCCTTCATGAACATAGGCATCTGCGCCACGAGCTGTAGCGATTCCTGAGGAGTGATAATGTCCCTCAAAGCATGCATGATCGCTGAAAAAATCCTTCCTGCCTTCTCAGTATCCTTACCGAGATTCATTTCCCTGGCATACTCCTTCAAGAAGGTGTTGCCTTCCTTTGCGTATTTGTTGAAATCAAGTGCCATCACTTCTCGTTTTAGGGTTGATCCTTAAGTTCCGTACTATAAATATCTATTCCAATGATTTTTGTCATGTTCGGAGGATTCCTCTTCTGTCGGAAAAGGAGTATCTCCCGGGAATCCGGAAGTCAAGAATAATCACGTGATGGCAGGGCCTGCAATGAGATGCTTATCCTTTCCAAAGCTGCCAGGGAAGTCTGTAGGAGGGTGTCAGATAGGCCGAAGCCTTTTCAGAATTGGAGATCGTACCTCTGCGCTCATCCCACCTCAGTTTCTCCCCTGTCCGGTAGGCGATATTCCCCAAGTGGGCCACCAGAGCGGCATCCCTGCCCATTTCGATCGTACAGTTGGGATCTTTGCGGGAGCGGATACAATCTAAGAAGTTTTTGGTGTGCAGGTCGATAGGGTTTACAGAACTTCGTCGGGGCGGCACAGGGTCAAGGAGGTAACGGCCCTCTTCCTGAAAGGGTATCACTTTCCAGCTCACCCTGTTGACGGCCAGGATCCCGTTCTCTCCGATAAACGCCACCCCGGGCTCTCCCGATTCTGCCAGGTAGGGCGAAGTCCCCATAGCGATAAACTGCTCCCAGACCAGGCTGAAATCCCCGAAATCGTAGACTGTTGTCAGGGTATCGGGAGTCTCCGCAGCATTATCCGGAAAGGCTAATTTTCCTCCCATGGCCATAACTGAATTCGGGTTGCTTACTTCCATTCCGGCCAGGACCATGTCCAGCATGTGCACTCCCCAGTCCGTCATGAGTCCGCCCGCATAATCCCAGAAATACCGGAAGGAACCATGGAAACGATTCCTGTTGAATGGTCGAGCAGGAGCCGGACCCAACCAGCGATCGTAGTCGACCCCCTCCGGAGGTTCGCCGTCCGGCAAAACTTCAAAGCCCTTACCGTAGTTCACAGTAGCCCAGGCCTTCACCTGCCGGATCCTGCCCAGCTGACCTGTCTTTAGATACTCCAGGGCGCTGATCCAGTGCGGATCGCTGCGCTGCCACTGGCCTACCTGTACTACGCGCCCGTATTTCCTGGCTGCTTCTACCATTAAATTGGCCTCCTCAATACTGTTGGCAATGGGCTTTTCTACGTATACATCCTTCCCTGCCGCGCAGGCATCCGTCATCTGTATGCAGTGCCAGTGGTCCGGTGTGCCGATGATGACCGCATCCAGAGCCTTATTCTTAAGAAATTCCCTGTGGTCCCCGTAAGTTCGGGGTCTCTTTCCGCCCCACATCTCGGCTTCTTTGGCGCGATTCTCCAGGAGGGTCGCATCCACATCGCAGAGTGCCACGCAGCGGGCATTTGGGTTTTTCATAAGAGAGGAGAGATTGACCCAGCCCATGCCGCGTACTCCTATAAGTCCGACACCGATTTCCTTATTGGAATCTGCCGTCATACCGGCATTCAGATGGGTCAGGGGCAAGTGGGTAGCCAGGGCTGCTACCCCCAGGTCTTTAAGGAAGGCTCTGCGATCTTTCATAACTACTCAATTTGCATTAAAGTAGTAAATTTCACCGAATCTGGTCGATGTTGCTTTTGACATCGCTTTTATTGCTCAGCATCCATCTCCAGGAGTACAGGGCAATGGTCGGATCCCATATGGTCCCCGAGGATCTCTACTTTTTTGACCTTTTGCAGGAGGGATTCGCTGACCAGAAAATAGTCGATTCGCCAGCCCACATTCCGTTCCCTGGCCTTAAAGCGATAGCTCCAGTAGGTGTAGGCCACCGTATCCGGATGTTTATATCTGTACACATCCACCAGTCCAGAATCCGTAAAGGCATCCATTCCGTCGATCTCCACCTGGGTGTAACCCGCGGTCTTGTTGTAATTTGATTTGTCGTTTTTCAGGTCGATCGGCCGGTGGGCTACATTGAAATCGCCGCATACGATCACAGGTTTGGTCTTTTCCTTCTCTTTGATGTAGGCAAGGAAGTCTGCGTCCCACTGTTTGCGGTAATCGAGCCTGTCCAACTGCTGACCCGAATTGGGGACATACACATTGATGAGGTAAAAATCGGGGTATTCGGCACAGAGGATGCGACCTTCCCTGTCGTGCTCTTCTACTCCCATGTCGGGGGAGGTCTCCATAGGGTCCGATTTGCTGAGAATAGCGGTACCGGAATACCCTTTTTGTTCTGCTTCGTTCGTATAGATTTGTAGGCCTTTGAGTTTTTTCAGGGCCTTCTCCACCTCTTCCCCTGTAGCTTTGGTCTCCTGAAGGCAGACCACATCGGCATCTAATTGCTCCAGGGATTCGAAGAAATTCTTCTTGACGATAGCCCGTATTCCGTTCACATTCCAGGTGATGATCTTCATATGCTCTTTTATTCCATTTGGTCACTGAACCGGAAAAGTCTTCCGGGATCTCAAAAATACAGGATAAAATATCGATGCTTCAGAGTTTTCTCCTTACCTCCCCACAGGTCAGCATGGCATCCCCGTAGTAGGGATTGCGGATCTCCCTCTCCCAGCTCAGCCATTGGGCTCCCCTGTCCTGATTGGCCATGGGGCAGTACTGGACAAAAAGATCCTGGGCCTTCTCCTTTATCTCCAAAGCGACCGTGATCATCTGTTCGGAGAGAATCACGAATGTGTCGCGCTGTGTTTTCAGGTCGGGACTTTTGATCATCCCATCCAGGTTCTTTTGCAGGCTTTCATAAAAGGGCTGTGATTCCTTTCCGGATTTGTTCTTCAGGGTGATAAGATCTTTCAAAGCTTTCTCGGAATATTCCCTAACCTTCGCCTGATCAGAATTCACAAGGGCGTCCTTGAGCTCCATATAGGAGGTGAGAAGCCTGTTTGCCTCTGACTGGGATTCCTCAGTAAGCAATCGAAAACCACCGCTCACTGGCCTGTTCATGGCACCGTGATCATGACCTGCAGCACTCTTACCTCCTGTGGTATTCATCATAGATCTTTTACCCTGTAACTGAGCAGCCGCATCCACAGTGAAGGTCCCGTTGACAACGATCTCTTCTCCTTTTTCCAGTCCTGAAACGACAGGATATATCGCTCCCATCCTGTTACCCAGAACAACCTCCCTCATCTCAAAAACAGGTTCAAAGGGATCTGTCTTTATGTACACCAGCGACCTTTCGCCTGTCCAAAGGACTGCAGTAGCCGGGATCTCCACCTTGCCTTCCCACTCAGTGGTAGTCCCTTTAACCTTTCCTTTCACAAACATCCCCGGTTTGAGGGTTCCGTCTGAATTGTTCAAAAGGGCCCTCACGGTTACCGTCCTTGTTTTGGCATCTAAGACCGGATCAATGAAGGAGATGGTGGCTGGGATCTCCTTCGAAGGATATGCGGCAGAGACTACCCTGATCTCCTGTCCTGTCCTGAAATTGGCAACCTGACTCTCGTATGCATCGAAGTCGGCCCAGACCGTAGCCAAATTACTGACTTTCAGGATAGGCTGTCCCTGCTTTACATAGTCTCCTTCGGAGGCCAATTTCTCAGATACGGTACCGGAAACCGTAGCATAGATCGGAAAATCCTCCTTCACCGCCCCTGAGGTCTCTATGGCATTGATCTGCTGCTCATTGAGCTTCCATAGCTTCAATTTATTTCGCACCGCCGAATACAGGGCAGGCTGTGTCTCCTTGAGGGAAGAAGCCGTAATCAGTTCCTGCTGGGCTGCCACCAGGTTAGGGGAATAAAGCGTGGCCAGTAACTGGCCTTTCCTCACCTGCTGACCTGTGAAATCGATATAGAGTTTTTCGATCCGCCCATCGAAATAACTGGCCTGTATGGCCGTCGCCTCCTCATTCATTTTGATCTTACCTGAAAGGACGATCTCTGATGCACCGTTTTCACCCTCACCCCGGACAACCATGGTTTGGATATCGGCCAGTGCCATGGCGTTCTTTGTCATTTTGATCTCATTGATGCCCACCCCTGAACCTTCCGTCCCTGAAGGGATCAGGTCCATACCGCAAATAGGACATTGGCCGGGTTCCGGTTGCCTTATCTGGGGGTGCATGGAACAGGTCCAGACCTCGGCCTGCTCTTTCGCATGATCGTGCTCCTGCATTGTGTGATCGCCGGAACGATCACTGAAGATCAGATATCCGGCAGCAAAACCGACCAGGATCGCAGCACTTATGTAGATGATAGTCTTTTTCATCGGGTTACTTTTTAAGTTTAAAATTTTTAATGGTAGATGAGGTCAGATAAAAAAGGGCGAAACCACTCAGGACAGTGATCAGTCCCAGTAAAGAGAAGCCACGCAAAAGCGTCGTATTGAAATCGTCACGTCCCTGGTAATCCATGGTATGGGTCATCCAGAGGAAATCGAACCACCGCCAGTTGCGGTACCTGACCGTCTGGAACGCCCCGTCCCTGACGGATACATAGGCCTTTACCTCCTTAGGCGTATTGTATGAGATCACATAGGCCGGCAGGGGCTTTTCCCGGTATTCATGGTGGTTGCCGGCAGATTCAATCCGTTCCACGGACTTCACTTCCAACTCGGGTAGCATATTGGCTTCCGCTATGCGAAGGGCCTCCTCTTCCGTGATTCCACTTCTCTTTAAGCCATTACGGGCATCCAGGAGGTAACTGTCGTTGATCCAGTAAAAGGGTTTGCCCCCGATATCCCTGAGCTCCAGGGAAGTGATCCCGTTCAGATGAGGTTCCGATATTGGGTTGATCAGATTTTCGAAAGGGGTTTCCACAGGGGTTTCCCTTTTAAAGTGATCCCCGTGGATCTCATCTATGTCGGTCCAGCTGAAATAGATCCCGCTCAGGGTCCACATCAGGAACTGGATCCCCAGGAAGACCCCGAGATACCGGTGAACTTTTCTAAATTTTCTAATGGTCTTACGCGATGTTCTCATGGTCAATCGAGTTGTGTGGACCTCAGCCTTAAGGCATTGGCGATTACGGAAACAGAACTGAAACTCATAGCGGCAGCCGCGATCATGGGCGACAACAGTATGCCCAGGTAAGGATACAAGACCCCTGCGGCAACAGGGACACCTAAGGTGTTATAGATCAGGGCAAAGAATAAATTCTGCCGGATGTTCCTCATTACGGACCGACTCAGATTCCGGGCTTTCACGATCCCTCCCAAGTCTCCTTTCACCAGGGTGATCGCAGCACTTTCAATGGCGACATCGGTCCCTGTGCCCATAGCGATACCCACATCACTCCTGGCCAGGGCGGGAGCATCATTGATCCCGTCTCCTGCCATAGCCACTGTCCTGCCTTCTGCCTGCAGGCGTTCCAATTCCTTCAGCTTATCCTCCGGCAACATCCCTGCCCTGAAATCCGACAGGTCGAGTTCCCCGGCCACAGCCCTGGCGGTTCGTTCGTTATCACCGGTCAGCATGATCACCTGAATGCCCATCCCCTTCAATTCCCGTATGGCTATTACACTGCTGGCCTTTACCTTGTCGCCTAAAGCCACAAACCCGATCACTTTTCCATCGGCGGCCAGGTAGGAGACGGTCTTGCCGGCATTTTGAAATTCACCGGCTTTTTCCTGCATGCGGTCAGACAGGGAGGCTTGGGCGTATTCCATCATCTTGCGGTTACCGAGTGCCAGTTGTTTGCCATTCACGCTGCCTTCCACTCCTTTACCCGTAACAGCATTGAAATTCTCGACTTCCCCGGAGGTAACCCCCTTCTCCTCACCGTAAATGACAGTGGCCTCGGCCAACGGGTGTTCACTGTTTCTGTTCAGGGATACGATCCAGGAGAGGATCTGATCTTCGCTATACGCCTTATCAAAGGAACCAACCGTATCAACTGTGGGCTTTCCTTCCGTGATCGTCCCGGTCTTATCCACTACCAGGGTGTCCACCTGGTTCATTTTTTCCAGGGCCTCTGCATTCTTGATCAGTACCCCGTTCTGCGCGCCTTTGCCTACGCCCACCATGACAGACATGGGTGTCGCCAGCCCCAGGGCACAGGGACAGGCAATGATCAGCACTGCGATGGCATTGACCAGGGCGTAGACATAGGCGGGTTCCGGTCCCCACAGGGCCCATATTCCAAAGGTGATGACCGCAACAATAACCACGATGGGCACGAAATACGCCGAGACTTTGTCCGCCAGGTTTTGGATGGGGGCCCTGCTCCTGCTCGCCTGGTTGACCATGGTGATGATCTGGGCAAGAAGGGTGTCACTACCCACCTTTTCAGCCTTCATCAAAAAGGACTGGTTCCCGTTGATGGTTCCGCTGCTGACCCTGTCCCCTTCTCCCTTGTCTGCGGGAATGGGTTCTCCCGTGATCATGGATTCATCCACTGAACTCCCACCCTGGGTGATTTGCCCGTCAACAGGGATCTTTTCCCCGGGTTTTACCTTTAGGATATCCCCGATCTCAATATCTTCTATGCGCACTTCAACCTCTTTCCCGTCCACCATCTTGATCGCCTTGTTGGGAGCGAGTTTCAGGAGTTCCTTCACGGCCGTATTGGTCTTGCTGTGGGCCCTGGCTTCCAATACCTGCCCCATCAGTACCAGGGTCAGGATCACGGTGGCAGCTTCAAAATACATGTGAACTGTGCCGGATTCAGTCTTGAATTGCGCAGGAAAGAAATCCGGAAACAGCATCGCCAAGACACTGAAAATCCAGGCCACACCCGCACCTATGCCGATCAGGGTGAACATGTTGAGCTTCCAGGTGCTGATACTGCGATACGCCCGTTCAAAAAACATCCAGGTGGCGTAAAAGACCACGGGAAGGGAAAGGATGAATTGCACAGCGTTCCAGTATTTCTGGTGCATGAGGTCGTAGAGGGGGTTTTCGGGCAACATCTCGCTCATGGCGATCAGGAAAATAGGCAAGGTAAAGGTGACCGCCCACCAAAGTTTCCTGCGCAGCGCCCTGTAACTTTTCTCCTCAGCGGAAAGATCCGGTTCCTTAGGTACCAGTTCCATCCCGCAGATCGGGCAGCTGCCGGGTTCATCCTTCACCACCTCGGGATGCATAGGGCAGGTCCACTCCTCTGAGGAGGCGGATAACTGCTGTTCTTCCACAAGGTCCATCCCACAAACAGGGCAATCCCCGGGGGCATCATAGGTCTTCTCCCCTTCGCAGTGCATAGGGCAGTAGAATGTGCCGGTTCCCATCCCCCGGTTTTCCTTCTTCATCTTCGCTTTATCCTCAACCGCTTGCTTCTCCTTGTGTATGCTGTATCTGCCGCCGTCCTTTTCCAGCACTTCCTCAAACCGTCCAAGAGCGATGTGGGAAGACATGGATACCCTGGCCTCCCCTTTTTCCAGGTCCACGGAAACAGAAGACACCCCCTCCACCCCGGAGAGTAGTTCCTCCACATGTTTCCTGCACCCCTGGCAGGTCATTCCGTGAATGTGATACAGGTGTTCCATCCATTATTGGGTTATGACCTCGGTCACCTTCCCACAGGTCAGCATTTTGTCCCCGTAGTAAGGATTCCTGATCTCTTCTTTGTCGGACAACCAGTATCCGCCTTTCCCTTCAAAAGCCATAGGACAGAATTGCTGGTAGATCTCTCCCTCCGCCAGGGCTTCCCTGAAGAGGGGATCCAGGGAGGCTGTGAGATCGGAAAAGAGGTTTCTGATCTCTTCCAGATCACTTGTGGCGGCCATGGACGTGGTGATTGACACTGCTTCACTCTGTTCGTCTTCAAGAGCTTGGCTGAGCCTGTCCGCAGCTTTTTGCGCGGCTGCCGCATCGGATACAACAAGAGCCTTCCTCAATTCCTGGTAGGCCAGGTAGGCTGCACCTGTACTTGTAGAAGAGAAAGAGGCATCTGCCCCTGCGCCGGCAGGCTGTACCTCTGAAGCCGTTTTGTTCTCGGTGTTCGACTCCTTTTTATCCTTACAGGAAAGGGTAATTGTGATGAATGCAGTCAGTATAATTCCTATTTTTTTCATGATTACTGTATTAGATAATGAATGATTGAACTTTGAATGTAATATGCTTTGGCAGATGCGATCTTATCCATCTGGAATTTTAACTGTAATTCCTGCAGATCGAGGATGTCCCTGAAATCGATCGTACCCGTTTCATAGCTCTTTGAGAGGATGGCTTCGGCATCCCTCGCCTGTTTGATATTCTTTTCCTGGGTGTCGTGGGATATCCTCGCCTGGTCCCTGGCCGATTGAGCGCGTGCCAGGGCCGATTTCAGGGTGTTGAGGCGATCCTGTTTCTGAAACTCGATTTCCTGTTTCTTCAATTCGTTCTGAACCGAGACCGATTTGTACCGATTGTTGAAGATAGGAAGGGAGAAAGACACCATGGGCATCACCACGTCCTTCCCGGTATCGGGAAGTTCGAGATCTTTCCGTTCGGATACCGGGACATAATCCAGTCCGATACCCAGATCAGGGGCACGCTCCTTTTGGTTGAGGGCCTCTGATTGTACCACAGATTCATACAAACGGTCATATTTCAGCAGTTGCGGGTTTAATTCGAGTCGGTCATCCGAAAGTACCGGGTCCTGTTCAGGCAGGGACAGGTCCGTGACCACTTCTACGGCAAGGCTTTCCTTCTGGTTCCTCAACGTATTAAAATGCGCCTGTTCTGCCTGTTCTGCCGATTGCAATACCCTTTTCTGCTGCCGGAGTTCATTTTTGCGGATCTGCAACCTGAGCACGTCCACAGCAGAAGCCTGTCCTACCTCAACAGACCTGAGGGCCAGTTCCTCATAGGTATTCAACAATTCGATGTTTGAATCGAGTACTTCCTGAGTCGCACGGATGGCGTACAGTTCGTAATAGGACCTGGTCACGGCAAGTGCTAATTCCCGTTTCACGATAGCGATCTCCATATAATCGGCCTCAGCCAGGGAGCTGGCATAATTCTCCCTTGCAGAGATGGTCCCGAACCACGGGAGCATCTGGCTTACTGAAAACCTCGCCCTTTGTGCCCCGGTACGCGTTTCCGGTTCGCTTGCAAAATACCCGATGCCAAAAGATGTATTTGGCAAGGAATTCACCTCATTCATTTTCTCCCTGGCGATGTTGTATTGCAATTCAAATGCCTGGATCTGAGGGTTATTTACTTCCGCTTCCAGGATATAGGACTGCAGGTCCTGTGCTCTCGCCGAGGACATCGCCCCTAAAATCAATGGAAGGATTAGATATCTCAGCCTTTTCATGGGTTCAGTCGTTTTAATTTGAATTCCTTTCTCCAGCTGTACAGTACAGGCACTATGAAATAAGAGGTTATATCGATGACCATCCCGCCGAAGATAGGAATAGCCATAGGAATCATGATATCGCTTCCTTTCCCTGTGGAGGTCATTACGGGCAAAAGGGCCAGGATTGTTGTGACCGTGGTCATCAAACAAGGCCGTATACGCTTTTCGGCTGCCTCCAGGGTGGAGCGCCGTATCCCATGAAGATCGGAAGGGGTTTCCCTATCGAAGGCCTGGGTTAGGTAAGTGGCCATCACCACCCCGTCATCGGTCGCAATACCAAAAAGGGCAATGAATCCCACCCAAACAGCCACACTGAGGTTGATCGTCTTCATGTTAAACAGCTCCCTCACATTGTGCCCAAACACGTCAAAATTCAGGAACCACCCCTGCCCGTAGAGCCAAATCATGATAAACCCTCCGGCAAAGGCTACGGCTATGCCGGTAAAGACCATAAGGGAGGTAGAGACCGATTTGAATTGGAAGTACAGGATCAGGAAAATGATGATCAGACAGAGGGGGACGACCACAGATAAGGTTTTCTCAGCTCTCAATTGATTTTCATAGGTGCCTGTGAACCTGTAGCTGATCCCTTCAGGAACCAGCAGTTCCCCGTCTTCGATCTTCTCCCGGAGAAAGGCTTGTGCGTTCTCTACCACATCTACTTCGGCATATCCATCCCGTTTATCGAACAACACATAGCCTATCAGGAAACTGTCCTCACTCTTGATTTCCTGCGGACCTTTCTCATATCTGATATCCACGAGATCGCCCAGGGGAACAGGGCTTCCTTTCTCTGTGGGAACATAGATCTTTTTGAGATCCTCAGGGCTGTCGCGCAATTCCCTGGGATAGCGCACGCGAATGGCATAGCGTTCCCTCCCTTCTACAGTGCGCGTCAGGGGCATCCCCCCAACAGCTACCTGCAGGATCTCCTGAACATCCATCACCGTGATCCCATAACGGGCAAGTTGATCGCGCTTGATATCGATCAGCAAGTAGGGTTTCCCCACGATCCTGTCTGCGAAAACCGCTTCGGCCTTTACCCCCTCCACCTGTTTCAACCGGGACTCCAGCTGAAGACCAAATTGTTCGATCTCGGCCAGATCCTGTCCTTTCACCTTGATCCCCATGGGAGCCCTCATCCCGGTCTGCAACATGACCAGGCGGGTCTCTATGGGCTGGAGTTTTGGGGCAGAGGTCACCCCCGGCAGGCGAGTAACCTCAATAATCTCATTCCAGATGTCATCCGGATTATTGATTTCCGGTCTCCAGTTGCGGTAATACTCACCCCCTTCGTCCGGGATCAGTTCCTCACGGGTAGCCCTCTCCTGAAGTCTTGCAGCATCTACGTCGGGCATCTCCGGGACAAGGTTGGCATTCCAGACCAAATTCCCGTTTTTCAATTCGTACAACCCATCCTCATCTACCTTGTAGCGCTGGGGTTTTCCCTCGGCGTTGCGCATGTATTCCGGTTTGTACTGTATCACATTCTCATACATGGACAGGGGGGCGGGATCCAGGGCAGATTCAGCACGACCGGCCTTACCGACCACGGTTTCGATCTCGGGGATAGAGGCAACGGCCATATCGAGCTGCTGCAAAACCCTTTTGTTCTCCTCGGCCCCGGCATGCGGGAGGGAGGTAGGCATCAGCAGAAAGGTGCCTTCATTGAGGGATGGCATGAACTCCTTTCCCGTAGTGAACATAATCCCGGTACCCAGGGTGAGAACCGTTACCGGAATCATCAAAAACAGAATCCTGTTGGCCAGTGCCCAGGTCAGGATTCTGGAATAATATTTTCTGAAGACCTCAAAGATTCCCAGAATTCCAAAGCAGATCAGGGCGACGAAAAACAGATTGACGGCGATACTGCGGTCAAAGCCCAGGGGCCTCCAGTATTCTGCCAAGAGAAAGACGATCGCC
>NZ_JBFGBM010000064.1:0-12904 GCF_041567615.1 Muriicola sp. | reverse complement strand
TTGGCAGCCTCTCCCATTTTAGAGATAGGCGTGGCCAGATCCGGAGTAAAGGGCCCGTTTAAATGGGGCTCCAGAGTACTCAGGTCAATCTCGATCACCTGGTCGAAATACTTTTCGGGTTCTCTGTATACCTCAGGATCTGCCGTCAGATAGGCCGCTACTTTTTTGGCCTCGTCAGCCACATCGGATCGGTCTGTGCCCCTGAGGTATCTGTCCATGGATTCGTCATATCCGAAGGTAGAGGTGGTGGCACCCACTTCAGCCCCCATATTGCAGATGGTTCCTTTTCCGGTACAGGACATGGAGGTAGCTCCTTCTCCGAAATATTCTATGATGGCCCCGGTACCCCCTTTTACGGTGAGAATGTCTGCCACCTTGAGGATCACATCCTTGGGTGCGGTCCAACCACTGAGTTTACCGGTCAGTTTTACCCCTATGAGTTTCGGGAATTTCAATTCCCAGGCCATTCCGGCCATGACATCTACAGCATCGGCACCACCAACACCTATAGCCACCATACCCAGTCCGCCCGCATTCACCGTATGGGAATCCGTACCTATCATCATACCTCCCGGAAAGGCGTAATTTTCCAGGACCACCTGGTGGATGATCCCCGCCCCTGGCTTCCAAAACCCGATCCCGTACTTGTTGGAAACGGACTCCAGGAAATCGAATACCTCGTTACTGGTCTGGTTGGCCCTTTTCAAATCGGCTTCCGCCCCTACCTTGGCCTGGATCAGGTGATCACAGTGAACCGTGGTCGGAACAGCCACCTTAGGCTTTCCGGCGTGCATAAACTGCAAGAGGGCCATCTGGGCCGTGGCATCCTGACATGCGACGCGGTCGGGGGCGAAATCCACATAATCCTTTCCCCTTGTGAAGACCTTTGTCGGGGTACCGTCCCACAGGTGGGAGTACAGGATTTTTTCGGAAAGAGTCAAGGGTTTACCCGAGAGTTCACGTGCTTTATCTACCCGCTCCGCCATCCTGGCGTAGACGCTTTTAATCATGTCAATATCAAATGCCATTATTTGTGTTTTTACCAATTGTTAATCTCCCAAAGATAAAAAATTAATAAGGGTTGGGGAAACTTTTTGAAGCCGCTCTGAAGTATTGTCAAGTCTGCAAAACAGGGCCCGTCGAAATGTTATTTTCCATTCCCACGGCCACTGAATTTAAGATGTTGTGAAGGGAGATATCTCTTTCCTGTAAGACCGGGTTCTACATCAGGTGGTTGATGATGTCCTCCTCAGTGATCCCTTCTGCCTCCGCCTTGTAATTCTTGATGATCCGGTGCCTCAGAATACCCAGGGCAACGGCCTGCACATCTTCGATATCCGGTGAGAATTTGCCATTTACCGCTGCATGGGCCTTGGCGCCTAGGACAAGGTTCTGTGAGGCTCTGGGGCCTGCGCCCCAATCGAGGTACTGGTTGATGTAATCCGATGATGACGGAGTACCGGGTCGGGTGCTGTTTACCAGTTTCACCGCGTATTCCACCACATTGTTGGGCACAGGGATCCTCCTGACCAGATGCTGTACGGTCAGTATTTCTTCAGCATCGAATAAGGGATTGATGGTCGCTTCCTCATCATCTGTGGTCTCTTTCACGATCTGTACCTCTTCCTCCATGGAAGGGTATTTCAGTTCTATGGCGAACATAAACCGGTCTAACTGAGCTTCCGGAAGGGGATATGTTCCCTCTTGCTCAATGGGATTCTGAGTGGCGAGCACAAAGTATGGTGCCTCCAGTTTATGTCTTTCACCCGCTATGGTCACCGCCTTTTCCTGCATGGCTTCGAGAAGGGCGGCCTGGGTCTTGGGTGGCGTACGGTTGATCTCATCGGCGAGGATGATATTGGCAAAGACAGGGCCTTTGATAAACTTGAACGACCTGTTCTGGTCCAGTACCTCGCTGCCCAGGATATCGCTGGGCATCAGGTCCGGGGTGAACTGAATACGTTTGAAATCCAGGCCGAGTGTCCTGGCGATCGTGTTGACCATAAGGGTCTTCGCCAGTCCCGGAACTCCGATAAGCAGGGAATGCCCGCCGGTGTAGATCGAAAGAAGGATAAGGTCTATAACCTCGTGTTGCCCAACGATGACCTTGGCGATCTCTTTTTTAAGCGCCTGGTGTTTTTTCCCTAATTCCTCTATGGCCTTTACGTCAGACATGATCTATTTCTTCACCCAGTTATTTGCAAAGTCGCAAGACTTGTTGGCTGCATTGACGCTCACATAGGTGTCCTTAATGTGTTCCTCCATCCATTCCTGAATGGCTTTGTACTGTTTTTCCCTCAGAGCCAACTCCTGGATCTTGAGGTAGTCCTTTGCGAAGTCGGCTTCGTGCTCGTCGTACCTGTTGGTCACTTTCAAGATCTTGTACTTGGGCGGCCCACCCCTGGGATCTGCTTCCAACAAGGGGTAAGAGATCTCCCCGTCCTTCAGGTTCCTTACCTGGTTGTAGAGGGTAGGATCCATCTTGGTCAGTTCAAAACGGGAGTCGAAATTGATGGGGTTCCTGAGGAGTCCCCCGTCAAACTTGGTCTCTTTTTCATCTGAAAAATTCAGGGCTGCCTCCGCAAAGGTATACTTCCCTTCCAGGACGTGTTTGCGGATAGTATCCAGCTCAATTTTAGCAGCATCTATGGCAGATTGGGGGATCTCCGGTTGGATGAGGATATGCCGGAGATCGAGTTCCTGCCCTCGTATCTTTTCGATAAAAATGATATGATAACCGAATACGGTCTCGAAAGGTTCAGAGATCTCTCCTTCCTGGAGGCTGAAGGCAACGTCCTTGAATTCCTTGACGAAAGGAGTTTGTCGTGTCATGCTGTAAAAACCGCCTTTCGACTTCGATCCCGGATCCTGGGAATACAGGATCGCCTTTACACTGAAACTCGCATCGTTATCCTCTACATCTGCTTTAATCTCCCTCAGCTTGTTGATGACCTTTTGCTTCTCCTCCTCCGGGATCTTAGGCATCTTTACAATCTGGGAAATCTCCAGTTCCGCTCCGAAAACAGGTTTTTCATCCTCGGGGATATTGCGGAAGAACTGGCGCACCTCTTCCGGGGTAACCTTGATATCACTTACGATCTTTTGCTGCATTTTCTCTGAAAGCATGCGGAGTTTGTTGATGTTGTAGAGTTCCTCCCTGAAGTCTTCCACGCTTTCTTTTTTGTAAAACTGCAGCACTTTTTCCATGGAACCCACCTGCTGGATCAATTGCTGGATCTGCCTGTCGCTGGTGGCATTCACCTCGTCATCGGAGACCAGGATACTGTCCTGCACCGCCTGGTGGGCGTAGAGGCGGTCTTCCATGAGTTTTCCCAGCAAACTGCAGTGGGTAATGTCTTCCGTTGAAGCGCCCTGGCTCCTGAGGTCGATCAGGGTCTTCTCAATATCTGAATCCAGGATTACATAGTCGCCCACTACAGCCGCAATACCATCCAGCTTGATCTTTTGAAACGAATTTGCGGTATCCACCTCTGTTACGACAGCTTCCTGCGCTATAGCCTCAACAGGTTCTTCACTTTCCTGTGCCTGCGAGAAAAAGGTGCAGGTCGTCATCAGCAATAGCAGAATCTTGGTTATTTCTTTATTCATAGATCTCAAATTCTTTACGTTTTACAGCTTCATCGAGGAGCTCTGTCTCCAGTCTGCGAAGGAAATCGAGTTTCCTTCGGTTGAGCAGGACCTGCCTCAAGGTAGGTTTAATGTACCCCAGAGGGGCTATTTCGTTAAAAGTCCGCACCTCCCCGGTCTTACCCAAATATACCCCCAGGGAGTCCTCCAATTCAAAAAATTGTGATTTTTTTAGGTATCTCTCCTCATTCTCATAGTTCAGGGGCGGAATCTCCTGAATGATTCTCGTGAGGGGAACCCAGAGGGAATCGTTGAAGTTCAGCTTTTTGAACTGCACCCCAATGGAGTCCAGAAAAACCTGGTCTTCCTGACTGAACCTGTCGAGTCGCTTCCTTACTTCTTCCTTATTCAGGAATTGTTTCGGCAATTGAACAAAACGAAGCTGAACCACCTTCTCCTTGAGCAGAAAATTCTCTTTCTCCATTTCGTAAAACTGCCGAAGCTGGGTTTCGGTCACCGTAGTATCTTCACCTCTGAGTACCAAAGCCTCTTTGTAGGCCCTGGTATACAGGTCGACCCGATAATTGGAAACAAGTCTTTCGAATTCCTCGATCTGTTCCTCGGTAAGATTGATCTGTGCCTTTTCGTATAATAATTGCTTAACAGCCCAGTTGTTGATGTAATTGGTTACCAGGGAGGCACTGTCCTGTTGGTTGATCGTGTTGTTGAGCAATGGTTGTATGTCCTCTCTGTAGAGATAGGCATCCCCTACCCTAGCAAGCGGAGCATTTTCGGGCACCCTTTTAAAGAGTCCTTCACAGGAGGTCAGGATCAGAAAGAGCAGGAGGCTTCCTAATATGGTCCCCGGATATACGTGATTTCCCGAAGCAAAATGCATTCCGCAAAATTAAGAATTCGAATCTCCTGAACAAGGATAACGCCTTGCATTAACAGATTTTTATTTTGCACTTCTCAATATTTAGTAATTTTAGGCCTCTACCTATCAGACTCATGAAATATCTCACCGAAATCACTGTGGAAGTCCCTCTGGCCGAATTCATTAAAAAATTTGACAACCCGGAGAACATGAAGTTATGGCAAAAGGACCTCATTTCGGTTGAACACCTCAGCGGAATCCCGGGAAAAGAAGGGGCCCAGATGGAACTGCACTACAAGATGGGAAAGAGGGAGATAGTCATGATTGAGACGATCCTGAAACGCAATCTGCCCCATGAGTTTCACGGCACTTATGATGCTAAAGGGGTGCATAATATTGTAAAAAATTATTTTAAATCCCTCGGGGAAAACTCCACGAAATGGATTGTGGAATCTGAATTTCAGTTCAGCGGATTCTTTATGAAGATGATGGCCTTTCTCATGCCCGGTGCCTTTAAGAAGCAAACCCTTAAATTCATGAGGGATTTCAAGAATTTTGCTGAGGGAAATACCAATAGTTGAATCCTATGGCCCAGAGCAGGAAGATCAAGTTATTATGGGATTTCAGGGGTCCCGATGCGCTGGAGATCGCCAGGCATCACGCAGTACACCTGTCAGAATTCATTAAAAAGGAAAATCTTCCTTTGGATATCAGCGGATTCGATGCCCTGTCCGAACAGCACGCGGTTGCGTATATGGTTGTCGAAGAGTCTATGATGATACAGATCCGTGATGCATTACTCCCTCATCGGGGGGAAGTTTATTCGGAACCGGCATCCTCCTAATCCCTGAAAATAAACGGACATGTGGAAACCAACCTCTCTTCGCACCATGAGTTTTCCCCTCCTGGGTCTTATCCTGATGGGCCTGACTGGGTGTTCGGGTGATCATCCTGACACGGATCCTCTGGAGCAGGTCCTGTCCTCTGAGGATCCCAGGATCAGAAACGTTATGGACGATCCCGCTCCTTATGAGGTCCAGATCAGGTATACCCAGATAGATCGGAAAGGCGACTCCTTAGTTTTCAGGGATTTTGATTATCAGGTCGATAAGGAACAATATTTTTATCCTGCCAGCACAGTGAAATTTCCCATTGCGGTTATGGCGATCGAGAAATTGAATCAGCTTGAAAACCTGAACCTCAATACGCGGTTTTACGTAGAAGGAGATACGTTGGAAACCACTTTTGGAAAGGAGGTCATGAAGATCTTTGCCGTAAGTGACAATGCGGCCAGTAACAGGCTGCTGGAATTCCTGGGCCAGGATGCCATCAACGCCGGATTCAAGACAAAAAATACAGGTCCCGCGAGGTTTTCCCACAGGCTCTCAGTGCCGGAAGCCGACGAGGTTACAACCAAACCCCTTATCGTCTATCTGAATGACAGCACCACCACCCTGTTGCCCGGCAGCGTCAACACTCCCCCGAAACCCTTGGAATTGAACCGGATCAAAAAAGGTATGGGGTATTACGAGGGGGATTCCCTGATGACCGGGCCGTTCGACTTCAGCCTCAAGAACTACTACCCTGTGTCTACGCAGCACGAGGTCCTCAAAAGGGTTATATTCCCGGAGGCATACGAGGAAAGAGAACGTTTCGGCCTCAGTGAATCCCAACGCTCCTTCCTGCTGGACGCGATGAAAATACTGCCCCGACAGGCGGGCTACGACCCGGTGGAGTATTACGACAGCTACGGCAAATTCTTTTTATTCGGGGACACCGAAGAGCCCCTTCCCAATCACATAAGTATCTATAACAAGGTGGGCTACGCCTATGGCACCCTTACGGATTGCGCCTATGTAAGCGATAAGGAGAATGGGGTAGAATTTTTGCTTACCGCTACGATCCTCGTCAACGAGGACCAGATATTCAACGACAATGCCTACGAGTACGATGAGATCGGGATCCCTTTTCTCGCCGCACTCGGGGAAGAACTCTACCGCATAGAGCTAAAAAGAAAACGATAGGAAGATGTCATCACTGGGATTTGAAAGTTTTACGAAAAAGATCTATATCAAGGCCCCCCTGGAAAAGCTCTACTGGTGCTGGGCTACACCGGAAGGGATCTGTTCATGGTTTCTCCAGGAAGCCGTGTATGAAAACAGGGAGGGGCGGGAAAGAAAACCGAAGGAATTCGTCGGCAAGGGCGATCGATATACCTGGCGATGGTATAACTGGGATGGGCAGGAGACCGGGGAGATCCTGCAAGCTAACGGTAAGGACAGGATCGAATTTTCCTTTGCCGAATTCTGCAGGGTGACCGTTGAACTGGCGAAGGATGGAGACCAGGTACTTATCTCCCTCACCCAGGCAAACATCCCCACCGATGAGGAGAGCAAGATAAAGCTGCATGTAGGTTGCAGCAATGGCTGGACCTTCTGGCTGGCCAACCTCAAGGCGTATCTCGAATACGGTATCCTCCTCCACGAGACCGAGAAAAACCTCAGGAAGATCCCCATGGCGAGTTTTGAGTTCGTGAATATATGATCCTCATTTCTTCATGGTATCTTCCGGGGAAACATTTAAAGCGAGTATTAAAGGTACATGTCATGATGAAACACTTCCCCGGGATTTTCCTGCTGCTTTTTGCGACTATCTTTTTGACGGGTTGCCGAGAGGAGAAGGGCAATGACAGTACCCTCCGTATAGCCATAGCCTCTAACCTGCAGTACGCCGTGGATTCGCTAGTAGCCAAATTTGAAAAGGATCATGAGATCACCTGTGAAGTGATACCGGGGTCTTCCGGGAAGCTCTTTGCCCAGATCAGGGAAGGTGCCCCTTTTGATCTCTTCCTGTCTGCGGATATGGAATACCCGGAGTCCCTTTTCGAAGAGGGCAGGACCCTTCAAAAACCCGAAGTGTTCGCATACGGTGCCCTGGTGCTATGGACAGGCAGACAGGATATCAAACCCTCCATGGAAATACTGACCTCGGATTCCGTCAGGCATATTGCCATGGCAAATCCGAGGATCGCACCCTTTGGAAGGGCAGCGCAGGAAACTCTGGTGTTTTATGGCCAGGAAGAGCAAGTCAGGGACAAACTGGTCTATGGGGAAAGCGTGGCCCAGGCCAACCAGTTCATTCAGTCCGGCTCTGCCGAACTGGGGTTTACTTCCCTGTCCATCGTTATGAGTCCTTCCCAAAGGGAACACGGCAGATGGATCCGTATAGACACTGATGCCTACCATCCCTTACCCCATGGTGCTGTACTCCTTAAGACCGGTAAGCAAGTAAAACCCGGAGCTACACAATTTTATGAGTATCTTTTTTCCCGGGATGGAAAGAAGGTCCTTAAAAATTTTGGATATTCGGTTCATGAATAGGTTTGAGGGCCATATCAGTGAAATTGAAACAGATGGAGGGTTATCTCTGGTCACGGTGAAGACTGCGAAAGATCTCGAATTCAGGAGCATCGTCATAGACACCCCTGATTCTGCCCCTTACCTGAAGAAGAACCAAAAGGTAGAGGTCCTGTTCAAGGAAACCGAAGTAGCCATAGGCCCTGAAAACATAAAGGACATCAGCCTGAGCAATAAGATCCCCTGTTCGGTGGAAGCAGTGGATAAAAGCACCCTGCTGAGCAGTCTGGACCTCAAATGCTCAGAGGGCAGGATACGATCCATCATCAGTACCCGCTCGGTCCGGGAACTGGGACTTGTTCCCGGGAAATCTGTATCGGCACTGATTAAATTAAACGAAGTGATGCTGGCACCGTTATGAACTGGGACCCCCTGATACTGACCTTTGAATTAGCCCTGACAACCACCCTGGTACTGCTGGTAGTTGGGATTCCCCTGGCCTACTGGCTCAGCAAGACCCGGACCCGGATAAAACCCGTACTGGAAGCCCTGGTCAGCATGCCCCTGGTACTTCCCCCTACGGTCCTCGGATTCTATTTTTTGCTGGCTTTCAGCCCGAACAATGCCTTTGGTGCCTGGATCGATACTTGGCTGGGAATCCCGCTGGTCTTTTCCTTTGCCGGACTCGTGCTGGCGTCGGTTATCTACAGCCTGCCCTTTATGGTACAGCCCATTCAGGCCGGACTGTCTTCCCTTCCTCCTTCCCTGTCCGAAGCAGCCGCTACCATGGGGAAGTCGGCTACCACTCAGCTCTTCCGTGTCCTGCTTCCGAATATCCGGAAGTCCCTCCTTACCGGAATCGTCCTCTCCTTTGCCCATACTGTGGGCGAATTCGGGGTGGTCCTGATGATCGGGGGAAATATTCCGGGCAAGACCCGGGTGGCTTCCATCGCCATTTACGATGAGGTGGAGGCCCTGAATTACGCCGCCGCCAATACGTATTCCCTGATCCTCTTTGTTCTCACTTTTATACTCCTTCTCTCCGTCTACCTGGTCAATGGAGGATATATAACCCGATTCTGGAAATGATCGAGGTCCGTATCCATAAAGTACTCCGATCGAAGGGGGGTGATTTTTCCCTCGACCTGGATCTGGCCATCCCCGAAGGAAAACTGATCACCCTTTACGGTCCTTCAGGCTCCGGAAAAACCTCTTTGCTGAGAAGCCTGGCCGGATTGCTCACGCCGGATAGCGGCCGTATCGCCAGGAGAGCACAGGTGTGGTTCGACTCCCAAAAGCGGGCTGACCTGTCGCCTCAAAAAAGAAACGTGGGATTCGTGTTCCAGGAGAATGCGCTCTTTCCCAACATGACGGTACTCGGAAATCTGAAATTTGCCCAATCAAAGGGTTCTTCACGAGAATTGGTGGAAGAACTCATCGCAGACATGGACCTGCAGGACCTCAGGGAGCGGTACCCGGATTCCCTTTCCGGGGGACAGAAGCAAAGGGTTTCCCTGGCCCGGGCCCTGGCTCAAAAACCTGACATCCTCCTGCTGGACGAACCCCTGGCAGCACTGGATGCCGGGATGAGAATAAAATTGCAGGAATACATCCTCTCCTCTCATCGCAAATTCGGACTTACCACCGTGATGGTAAGCCACGACCTGGCTGAGATCGTCAAACTCTCGGATATCACTGTGGTCATGGAAAAAGGTAGGATCAGGAATACAGGTACCCCCCGGGAGATCTTTATGGAAAGAAGGCTGAGCGGGAAATTTCAGTTCACGGGAACCTTGCTGGAACTGGATCGGGAAGGGGTTATTGCAGTCGCCAGTGTTCTTATAGGAAACCATATCATCAGGGTTGCGGCCCACCCTTCAGAAATGCAAGGTCTGCGTCCCGGAGACCAGGTCGTTGTGGCCTCTAAGGCTTTTAATCCCGTGATCTATAAGGTAGATGAAAGCCTCTAATTGAATAAACACTATGAAATTCAATAACCCCCCGGCACTGATCCTCATCGACATCCAGAAAGGACTGGAGGAAGTCGACTATTACGGAGGTGGAAGGAATAATCCCGAAGCAGAGCAGCAGGCTGCCTCACTCCTGGCGATCTGGAGGCGAAAGAAGTACCCCATTTACCATATCAAACACCTTGGGAAACCGCCATCCCCCCTGACCCCGGGGACAGTTGGAAATGAAATCAAAGACATCGTAAAACCCTTATCGGATGAACCCATTGTGGAGAAGGATACCAACAGCGCTTTCATGGGGACCCCCCTCCACCAAATGCTGCAGGATTCCGGGGTGACGGACCTGGTGCTGGTGGGCCTTACAACCCCTCATTGTGTTTCCTCCACGGCCCGTATGGCAGGAAACCTGGGGTATAAAACCTACGTGGTCGCTGATGCGACGGCCGCTTTTGATACCTTAGGCCCTGATGGAGCTCGTTACGAGGCCGATTTGGTCCACAGGGTCTGTCTGGCAAGCCTGCACCGGGAGTTTGCGACGGTCATTGAATCGGATATTTTGATCCCTAACGTATTAAACTCGACTAAAAAAGAATGATTCAGAAACTGGGAAAGAAGTTCACGGATATTTTTCAAAGGTTTATGCCGGATGCCTTTGTCTTTGCCCTTTTGCTTACCCTGATCACGGCAGCCTTGTCCATGACCTGGGTCGGTGCTACTCCTCTTACAGTTATACGCTCCTGGTATGACGGTTTCTGGATGTTGCTCGAATTTGGGATGCAAATGGTACTGCTGGTGGTCACGGGGTATTCCATCGCCCTTTCACCCCAGGTGAACAGAGGGATAGACCGTCTTGCGAGGCAGATCAGATCACCCCGGCAAGTGTATTTTTTGGTGGTATTACTCGGCTCCCTATTTTGCCTGGTGAGCTGGGGGTGGATGGTCATAACCGCTGTCCTGGGGCGGGAACTGGCCCTGAGGATCAAAGGGATACACTATCCGTATTTGATCGCCTGCATCTATTTCTCCAATCTGATATGGGTATGCGGCCTCTCCAGTTCCATTCCTCTGTTACTCAACACCCCTGGAAATTTCATAATAGAAGCCGGAATCCTTGAGACTACCCTGCCCACGGTAAATACCCTAGGAAGTGGACTCAACCTGGCCATGCTCTCCCTCATAGTGGTCACAGGCCCCCTGCTGATGCATTACCTGGCACCGAAGACCGAAGAGGTTCCCACCCTGGAGAAGTTACTCGGGTCGGAATCAGACAAGGCCTCTACCAGCATACATGAGGAAGCCCAACTCCCGAAACTGCCTTTCCGGGCATTTTCTGACCTGTTGAACAACAGTGTGATCCTGCAATATGTGATCGCCATCTCAGGTACGGTCTACCTGGTCCATCACTTTATGACCCGGGGACTCGACCTGAACCTGAACATCATGATCTTTATCTTTTTAATTCTCGGTCTTTTCCTTCATGGAACGCCTATGCGGTATGTGATCGCTATGAAAAGAGCTAGTGGAAATATCTCGGGTATCGTCTTTCAGTTCCCCTTCTACGCGGGCATCATGGGGATCATGATCTACACGGGTCTCGGAGAGAAACTGGCGTTGTGGATGGCTTCTGTGGCCAGCGTGGACAGCGTTCCCTTTTTTGCCTTCCTTTCCGGGGCCCTGGTGAATTTTGCCATCCCTTCTGCCGGAGGGGAATTCGCCGTGATCGGCCCTTCCATCATTAAAGCTGTACAGGAAATAGGAGCTTCACTGCCCCCTGAGGAACTGAACGCTCTGATCTCCCGGGCGGTGATGTCCGTGGCCTACGGGGAAAGCCTCACGAATCTGTTGCAACCTTTTTTCCTGCTTGTGATCATTCCTGTCCTGGGAGCAGGTACGAAAATTCAGGCCCGGGACATCATGGGGTACCTGGTGATCCCCTTCCTTCTATTTCTTGTATTGCAGTTGGCGGTGGTAACGTTATGGCCTCTTTGAATACCTCAAGAGTCTTGTGAGATTGAGAGATCGCTGTAAGAGTTTCCCACTGGTGGGCGGCTGATCTCCAATGTATACCTGTAGCGTCTGAAGGTTTCCTTCAAAACAGCTTACTTCTTTATTTTATAGGGTCTGCAAGGGTCTGCTCTTAAAAAAAAAGAAAATATTTCAGGAATTCCAGCGTTGTAGTTGTTATAATACCGTAAACCCAAAAAAGAATACCATGAACTTAACAATTTCAACTAAAATGAACTATGTAAAAAAATGGACCTTGTTCCTGGCCTTGCCAGCTATGTTGTTCTTTACATCATGCTCCAAGGAGGATGACACCTTTGCGAGGGTGACCGTCAACGGAACCCAATTGAATACGACTCCTTCAGATTTTGTCGTAGGGGATCGTTCTGATTTCAACGGGGACATCGACGCGAGTTTTACCGGAAACGGAGGAACCGCTATCCGTGTGTTCAGCTGGAACAACAATTTGAGTACAGCCGACTACAATGCGGATATTACCGCTACCTCTGAAGGTAGTTTCCGGATGATCGTTCGGGATTCAGAAGAAGTCACTGTACTCGACCGTTCCATCCAGGGAGGTGCGGAGCCGGATTCCTTTAGCGGTGTAACCTCTGCCGGGGCCTCCGGAATTTGGACGGTTACTATTGAGGTAACCAACTTTACAGGAGATGGAAGTTTTTCTCTGAGTGAAGGAAACTAATTGAATTTTCAATCATGAGAAAAGCGCTGTGTTACTCACAGCGCTTTTTTATTTTACCGCAAATTGAGCGTATTGAAATAATCTCATTAATTGTTAAATTTTCAGGAGATTTGGCGTTGAAGTTGTTATTATAATGAAAACCTAAAAAGCAATTAAAATGTACCTTACAGTAGTATCTAATTTAAAATTCTTAAGCAAATGGACGTTGTTATTGGCACTGCCTGCGCTGTTCTTGTTTACATCCTGCAGTAAGGATAATGATCCCTTTGTGAGGGTGACTGTTAACGGCACCCTGTTGAATACGAGTCCCTCCGATTTTGTCGTCGGGGATCGTTCGGATTTCAACGGGGATATCGATGCGAGTTTTACCGGGAACGGAGGATCGGCAACCAGGGTATTCACCTGGAAC
>NZ_JBFGBM010000063.1:0-12910 GCF_041567615.1 Muriicola sp. | reverse complement strand
TTGTCACAGGAAAATACAAGGAAAAAAAACTAAATATTCATAGTAGGACTATGGGGCAAAATGTGAAGATCTAAATATAAATACACTGTAAATTAAGTCCACAAAATTCCGTATCTTATTGAAAATTATTCCCTTATGCCCATCTATATGGATCGCCATGAGATACCTGATGAGATTAAGCCCGAACACGTGGCTCGTATGCATCAGGAAGATTTAAAAGTGCAGCATCTATACGGGTGCAGGGGAATTACGTATTGGTGCGATAGTGAAAGGCATACGGCCTTCTGTCTAATAGAAGCCCCTAATAAGGAAGCCATCCAACGAATGCATAACCATGCACATGGAACTTTACCTCATCACATCATTGAGGTGGATACTCGTGTAGTTGAATCTTTCCTGGGAAGGATCGAAGACCCTGAAAAATCTGCCAACTCTGAACTCAACATCATAGATGATCCGGCATTTCGGGTGATCATGGTCCTGCATACTGCTGAACATCTTCATCGGATGGAAGCGAATCAGCTTAGTATTTTTTCACAAAAGTTTCACCGAAGTATAGCCAAATCCATCAGGCATTTTGAGGGAAGTATTGTACAAGAAAATGACAAGGTATACCTGGTCTCGTTCAGATCAGTGACCAATGCCGTATTGTGTGCATTGAAAATCCTGGAGAATTTTAAATACCTCTTCCCAAAAGTGGAAAGTGAATTTCAAAGATTACAGATTGGAATAGCGTCAGGGACCCCGGTAACTGATCAGGAGGAGATTTTTCATGAATCTGTCACCAAGGCTTATCAAATGGCAGAATTTGTCAAAGATCAGATAGTGATTACCACCGCCGTCAAGGCACAATATGAAAACGAAAACAGAAATGCTATTATTGATCCTGTTTGTATCAGGGTGTTGACTCCAAATGAAGAAATTTTTTTAGGAGCGCTTTTATCCTTTGCGCGCAAACATTGGAATGGCCCAAAATTCAATATTGGTCTTATGAGCAAAATGCTTGGGTACAGCAGGTCACAATTATATCGAAAGATCAGGAAATTAACGGGCAAAGCACCAAACACCTTCATTCGTGAATACCGGCTTAACAAAGCACTTGAATTACTCAGACATCAAAAGGGTAATATTTCCGAGATTGCTTTTGAAAGTGGATTCAGTAGTGCTCCCTACTTCACCAAGTGCTTTCAATCAACCTTCCATATCCTTCCATCTAAATTCATCCAACTGGTCAAGTAGTAGGTCAGTGTATCGAATTGGGCTGATAGTATAATTCTTTGACCCAAATGTGATCATTCCCTGACTTTAGTATGTCTAATTTTATAGTGAGATATCAAGAGTATGCGAATCGCAAATCTCTCTATTATTTGGTTTGTGAAAATGCTGTGAAAGACAAAGGCAACAACTAAATCCAATGATATGAAAACTGTCAAAGAATTACCGGATGAAACCATCGAATCCTTTCGATCGGCTCTCAGAGGAGAATTAGTACTGCCTGAACATCCTGATTACGCTGAAATACGCAAGGTCTACAATGGAATGATTGATAAATACCCAGGTATGCTCGTCATGTGTGTTGATGTAGCTGACGTTATGTATTCAGTCAACTTCGCCAGAGAGAATGACCTCTTACTGGCAGTTAGGGGAGGGGGCCATAATGGCGGAGGACTTGGCCTCTGCGATAAGGGAATGGTCATAGACCTTTCTAATCTAAAGAATATACGCGTAGACCCCTCAGACAACACGGTGCGTGTAGGGGGAGGTAACCTTTGGGGGGAGGTAGATCATGCTACGCACGCTTTTGGACTGGCTATCCCTGCCGGTATTATTTCAACGACCGGAGTAGGTGGATTGACACTTGGCGGAGGAGTGGGTCACTTATCCCGAAAGTACGGCTTAACCATAGATAGCCTTATTGAGGCGGACATGGTGCTAGCTGATGGGAGTTTTGTAACGGTAAGCGAATCTCAGAACGCTGATCTATTCTGGGCCATAAGGGGTGGAGGAGGCAACTTCGGGGGGGTCACCTCTTTTAAATTCAGGGCGTACCCCGTGAAAGAGGTGATAGGCGGTCCAACCTTGTGGCCCATTGAAAAGACACCTGAAATTATGGCGTGGTACGATACATTTATCGATTCCGCCCCTGAAGATCTCAATGGCTTTATTGCTACGATGGTTATTCCCGGACCTCCTTTCCCTGAACATTTACATAACAAACAATTTTGCGGTATTGTATGGTGCTATACTGGAGATAAAGCTAAGTCTGAAGAAGTTTTTAAACCTATTCTGGATATGCAACCCTTGTTTGAGCACGTGGGCGGGATGCCCTACCCATCGATTCAAACTTTATTTGACGGACTTATGCCCCCTGGGCTGCAGTGGTATTGGAGGGCTGATCACTTTAACGACCTCAATGAAGAGATAAGCGCACAACATTTGAAGTACGGTTCTCAAATTCCAACTCCACTATCTCAAATGCATCTGTATCCTATTTCTGGAGCAGCTGCGAGGGTAGGTAATACAGAAACACCATGGGCCTACAGGGATGCAAAATATGCAGGAGTAATAGTAGGAGTGGATCCGGACCCAAAGAATGCGGCCAAGATCACTCAATGGTGCCAGGATTACTGGGAGGCTTTGCATCCTTTTTCTGCCGGAGGTGCCTATCCGAACTTCCTGATGAACGATGAAGGCCAGGAACGTGTCAAAATGAGCTATAAACATAATTATGACCGACTGAAGACTATAAAAAAGGCATATGACCCAAAAAATCTTTTCAGGGTTAACCAGAACATCAATCCAAACTAAACAGAGGTTCAATTCTGCTAAAACGCCTAGAGTTTCAGACCAATCCCATCTTTTGATGGATTAGGCCAAAATACTCTCGTGCCCTGAGTCTTTTACAAACAGGCAGGAACTGTTGGTCTTAAAGACCATTTCCTTTACGAAGTGGAAACTGAGATTCTCTTCCATCCCGAAAATATTTAAATCGGCCGACGGAGCGTTTTCTGCGATCTCCTTAAATTTCCCGATGTAGACCTCGGTAAGGGTTTTTGGCAGTCTGGAAAGATTGATCAGGGAATCCAGAAATTGCTTTGCATTCTCCTCTTCGGCAGGATCGTCGATTACGGTGATCAACCTGATCCTGGCATTCCAGTTGGTCTTGAGTTTGTAGGCGATCAGGAGGGAGAGGTCAAGATTTCCAATATCCCATCCTATGTTCCAGTTCTGCTGTCGGTCGCTGATCCAAACATTGATGATGTTCCGCTCGCCTAAAAGGGCTGTGGGGTGGGCTACGTATAGCAGGACGCCTATCTCCAGCCTGATGGATTCCCTGATGATAGGCCTTACTTCCTCTTCGTAATCATCGTGTTCCTGCAGGTTGAGAAATACCACATTGGGCTTAAAGAATGCCCCCTGAAGCGCCTGGTTGGCGTAATTGATACCTTTGGTGAATTCCTCAGCATGGATGACGGTCCAGGAGGAGAACACTTCCTTATTCCTAAAAGATTCGGAAAGGTGGTCCAGTTGATTGGCCAGGGTACTTTTTTCGGAAAAGGGTTCTATCCCCAGCAGTTTGATAGACCCAGTAGGTTTGGCGATATTCCGAAGGAATTCAAATATTCCTTTTACCCCGTTGATGTCCCGTACAGGTACCATCAGATTGGGTTTCCAGGCTCTCTGCTGCATCTTCTTCATCCCCCAGGTGTGTTTGGCGGCCCACTCCGCAAAGGAGACAAACAACCCTGATCGCACGTCCTCAAAAGGGGTTTCCAGGTTTTGACGTGAAAGGTACCAGTATACCGCAAAAACGATCATCACAGAGAGCAGGCTCACCGTTGGATTGATGATGAACATGGCAAAGACAGAAGAGATAAGCCCCACCCAGGGTACCCATCGGTGGATCTTAAACACGGGCCGGTAGCTGATCAGGCCGAGGTTTTGTTCTATGATGACCACAATGTTAATCATGGCATAGGTGATCAGGAAGAATAGGGTGACCAGAGGAGCTACGGCATTGATATTCCGAAGCAGCATGGTGGCAAAAATGAGGATGCCTGTGATGATCATCGCATTCCGGGGCTGGCCGTTGGCGCTTTGTCCGGCGATAAACCTGGAATAGGGGAGGACCTTGTGTTCTCCCATAGCGAACAGGATGCGGGAAGAACCCACTATGGAAGCCAGGGCGGAGGAAAAGGTGGCACCCAGGATCCCCGCGATGATCAGGGGGCCGAAGGCAGCTTTATCCACAATGATATAGTAATCGTTGAGTAACTCCGCTTCAGTGGCACTCCGGGCCAGCCAGTACGCCAGGCCCATATAGATCAGGAAGCTGACCCCAATGGCCCAGAGGGTACCCACGGGGATACTTTTTTTGGGGTCTTTTAATTCCCCGGACATGTTAGCGCCAGCCATGATCCCCGTAGCTGCCGGAAAGAATACGGCGAAAACGATCCAGAAACTGCTCCCGCTAAACGCATTCTCAACGGATCCTTTGTACGAGCCAAACCTGAGAGTTTCCTCATTGGTGAAGAACATAGAACCCTCATAGGCGGCCCAAATAATAGAAACAAAAGAGAGCACAATGACCCCCATGATGATGTACTGGGTCTTGATCGCCAGGTTGGCACTCACATAGGCGATGCCGAAGAGTATGGCGAAAACAAGGACATCTACAAGGAAGGGGTTATGATCGGGGAAAATACCTAGCCAGCCCTCCCTGAAACCGAAAATATACATGGTTACGGCCAGTCCCTGGGAAACATATCGTGGAATGCCCAGGCTTCCACCCACCTCGAGGCCCAGGGCCTGGGATACGATGGCATAGGCTCCTCCAGCGCCAATTCGGATATTCGTGGTGATGGCCGACATGGACAGGGCGGTACACAAGGTGATGCAAAATGAGACCAGGATAATAAGCCATGCCCCGAGCAGTCCGGCATTACCTACAACCCAACCTAACCTCAGGTACATGATCACCCCGAGGATGGTCAGCAGGGTGGGGGTGAAGACCCCTCCAAAGGTGCCGAATTTCTTTAAACTGACTTTCTGGTTATCCAAAGTTTTCCATTGGGTTTGGTTGTGCAATGAAATATATAAAATATCCCTTTTGTGCCGGAACAGGAATGAGAAAATTATCACAAAATGACGACTGGGCATAGAGAATATTACATGCTGCATACTGGGATTTCTCCCTACATTTACACAGGGCTTTCGAGAAGCTTAAAGCCTGGGATTACGCCTCTGAAACAGCATTAAAATGGCAACATTCAAATACGAAGTGGAAATACTCGCCCTCAGGGAGGTGCATGAGATACCAGGCACATGGGATGATGAGAGTTTCAAGGGGTTGCTACACCATCTGGAATACGATGGGGTGGAGGATATCCCCCGGGAAGAGCTCAGGGAAATGGCCTCCCTGGCGCTTTCTGATTTTGAAAAGGAAGAGGCTGTGGAGAAAGTACTGGAATTCAGGCTCGGCGAGCGTCTCAATAAAGGTCAGCGCAAAAATCTGGGCAACGAGATGCAGGAGGACCCCCTGTGGATAGAATACTCCGATCTGAGTTTCCACGAAGAGTTGTTTCATGTGGGATGCATGCTCTACTGGACCTTCCCGAGGAATTTTCCATCTCCGGATATCGCCGAGCTCACCTTCAGGATCACGGCCTTAAAACCTGAGGCTAAAAACAGTCTAATAAATCCGTCGGCATCCTTTCTGTGCCGAATCCTCAATGGTGGTATGGACAAATACAATATCATGAACCGCCTGTTCGACGAAAGCCTGGAGGGTGATGCTTTTCCGGAAGCAGATCACATCCTTTGGCAGATCCGGAATAAAGGCTTCGACGAAGGGTCAAGAGCTGTGACCGTGACCGTTTATACTTCCTGGAACTGGGTGGAAGACCTCAAAGGGGTAAGAAATTTTGAAAGCGTTGCCTGGACGGATGGGCAATTAGAGGGGTAATAGCCTTTCCTTTCCAGGCAAATATTTGTAAATTAAGAAGGTCAATTTTATAACTACTATGAGAACACACGACCTTATTCTGTTACTCGTCTTTCTTACGGTCTCATCCCTTTCCCTGACTGCCCAGAAGAAGCCCAAGATCAAAGGGAACAAAGAGGTGATACAGGTAAAGCAGGATATTGACGGAACATTCAACTCCCTCGAAGTGGACGACGGCCTCGAGGTGAACCTCAATCCGGGAGCCCGCAATGGGTATATCCTGGAAACAGACGCCAACCTGGTGGATGTGATACAGTTCTTTGTCGTGGACAGTGTACTGAGAGTCTATACCACCCAGGAGATCACAAGCAGCAAAAAACTGGACATCTATCTCGGTGTCTCCAATATTGAGCACCTCATTCTAAAAAACGATGCAAAAGTGACGGCAAAAGACCCCTTCAGGGCAGAAAGGTTTTATCTGGCCGGGTACAATTCGAGCCGGTTCGAACTGAATGTACAGGCCAGCGACGTCACCATTACCCTCCACCGCAATGCCGGGGGGAAGATTGAGATCGAAGCCGAGAATACGACTATCATCATGAATGACCGGACCGACATGAAGGCCGAGGCTGAAACGAAAAACCTTAGGGTGACGGTTAATAATACGGCCGATCTCAAGATTGACGGACGGGCAGACTACGCCGCCTACAACCTGAAGAAATCCTCCAAACTCGATGGAAGGGATATGAGAGTGAGTTCTGTAGACCTGTATACCTCCAACAATGCGGATGTGTATGTTCATGCCACCAAAAATTTGGAAGTGGATGCCCAGGGAAATAGCAATGTCTACGTGTACGGCAACCCCGATGTGGAAGTAAAAGGTTTTACCGACAGGTCCAAGATCATCAAGAGGTAAGGAGTAAGTAAAAATCGAATTCCATGAGATTTAAAACTTTGATGGCCGTCCTTTTTGCCGCCCTGATCATCATTTTTTCCCTTCAGAATGCTGAGATCACAGATGTGGATTTCCTGTTCTGGAAGGTGTCCATGTCCCGGGTACTGATCATCCTGGGAAGCTTTGGCATTGGCGTTCTTGTGGGCATTCTGGTGTCTTTGAAGAAAAAAGTAATGTAACATGTTAAAAAACAGATATATATACTTGCTTACTTTACTGATCGTATTACTGTATTCCTGTGCGAGTACATCCCGTCGATCCACGGCAGATCCAGACATGGAGGCCTTAGGGGAGCGGCTAGGCAGCAGGTCTTACGAGATCCAGGCTACCTGGGCCTTTCCGCTGATGAACCAGGGGATTACTCAGGTAGCCAATTCCGGTCTGCTGATGCCCGGGAGCAATGCGAACCGGATCGACCTCATGGGTAATTCCAATTATTTCAGGGTGGAAGGGGACAGCGTACTTATCAACCTTCCGTATTTCGGGGAACGGCAGATAGGAGGGGGGTATGGCAATACAGATGTCGGCATCAATTTCGAAGGAGTCCCGCTTTCCTATGAGTTAAAGAAAGAAGAGAAACAAGACCGATTCACAGCAGAGATAAGGGTCAGGGACGAGATCGAGACTCTTGTGATCAATCTCTTTCTTTTTCCCTCAGGCAAGGCAGATATCAATGTCAACAGTACACATCGCTCTTCTATCAGATATACGGGTGATTTACAACCTGTAAAAAAAGAATGATTTGCGGCAGGTCGAGCTTTGCATGCTTGAAGCGAGTTATATCCCGTTATTTATCGTTCATACACCTCCAATATCCCCATAAAAAATAGTACTATTGTAAGCGGTTGAGGCACCATTTATGGAAAAAAAGAAACAACTACCGCTGATCATAGGGGCCTTCTTTGCCATTTACGTGATCTGGGGTTCTACCTACCTCCTGAACAAGATAGCTGTGGCCGAATTGCCACCCTTTCTGTTGGCCGGCATTCGGTTCCTGACGGCAGGAACGCTGATCTTTCTGATCGCAGCCCTGATGGGAAAATCCCTGAAGATTACCAAAAAACAGTTAGGCAATACCATCCTGGCAGGCTTTCTCTTTCTCAGCTTCGGGAATGGGGTAGTGGTGTGGGCCCTGAAATACGTCGACAGTAATTTTGCTGCTCTGGAGATCTCCGCCCAGCCCCTGATCATCCTGATGATGATGTGGATGCTGCAGGGTAAAAAGATACAACCCATGTCCATGGTGGGGGTAGTCCTGGGGATCATTGGGATCTACCTGCTTATCAACCAGGATATCGTGATCGAACAGGAAAATGCCTGGCTGGGCATACTGCTGATCTTTCTGGCCATGCTCGCCTGGGCCTATGGCAGCCTTTTCGTCCAGGGGGCCGAGTTTCCTTCTAATTATTTCGTGAATACGGGGTACCAGATGTTTACCGGCGGAATCATGCTGGGCATCATCAGCCTCGCATTCGGGGAGACGTGGACGAGCCCTCTTACCTGGCAACCTGTAACGCATTGGGCTATGGTATTGCTGGTCCTCTTCGGGAGTATTGTGGCCTTCACTTCCTTCAATTTCCTGCTCAAACACGTGTCCCCTGAAAAGGTCTCCACCAACACCTACGTAAATCCTATCGTAGCCATGATCCTCGGGGCCTATTTCCTCAATGAACCCATCACGACACAATCCATTATCGCGGCCTGTATTTTGCTTACGGGGGTCTATTTTATCAATACCAGCAAAAAAGGTCTGCTGCTTTCCCGTTTCCGGAAATAGGGTAGGGCACCGCATGCCTAATATCCTGAGCGGCAATATTTAAGGCTTGCCCCCGTTCTATTCTTAATCTAACCCCAAGATTTACAAGACCATGAAAATAAACCGAATACTACTCGGCCTGCTGATGATCCTTTTCGCTGCCGGCACCTATGCCCAGGGCAATTACCACAAGGGCGTGCTCCACTTGAAAAAAGGAAAGGCCAAGGAGGTCTATATCGAAATCGATTTTGAGTTTCCCCAGCGCTTCCAGCAGGGAATTACCTACCTGGAACCCAAGGATTTTGACAAATTTATGAGTACCGGGAAGCTGAAAAGCAAGATGAAACAAAAGATGGAGCCCAAGCACTTTACGGGTTTTAGCCTGGAAGACGGAAGGGAATGGCATACCGTTTTCTACACAGACCTCACGGGCAGGGCCATCAAAATGATCCCGAAGCGCATGACCCTGGAACTGGTGGCAGGCGGGCCCATCAAGGTTTACAAGATGTACAGCCGGACCACAGGTAAGATCAACCAGGAGCTGGCCGATGTGTTCTTTGAGGACCGGGCCAATCTGGTGAATTATATACAGGATAATTTCCAATTGCTGGTCCTGAAAGACAAAAAGAACCCTACTAACATCGTTCAGATCAACCTGCTGAATTACATAGGGGACAACCCCAGGGTGAAAGAGAATTACGACAATAACCATTACGGCCTGAGAAACCAGTTCTCATCCGGCTTCAAAATGGGAAAGTATGTGAACAGGGAATTTGAAGCCGCTTTCCTGAGGATGATCGACGACTACAACGGGGATGGGGCGCCCGATTCAGAGGCCCGATCCAGGTAAACGGTTTACTTTTAAAAGAAACAGATCCTGCCCGGAAGGGACAGGATCTTTTTTTGATCAGGATTTAGTTTTATTTTAAGAAAATGCCGGTCTGATCTTCGCGATTCTTTGCTAAGTTTGGAGGTCCAAAACCAAAAGCAAAGATATCCCATGAAGATTCGGTTGTATCAAGTTACCCTTTTCCTTTTGTCTATCGTGTTCGTTCTTGTGATTTCCTGTAAGGAAGAGAAGTCGAAAGAGGAAACCGCTGCAGAGCTCATTCAATACGAGGAAGCTCCTTCGGACCTGCCGATAGACCGGCTCAGGCTGCCGGAAGGATTTAAGATCGAAGTGTACGCAGACGGCATCGACGGGGCGCGCTCTATGGCCATGGGAGAGGAGGGGACCCTCTTCGTGGGCACACGGAATGACAAGACCGTCTACGCCATACAGGATCTCGACAAGGATTATAAGGCCGACCACGTGACCATCCTCGATTCTACGCTGTCGGTGCCCAACGGGATTGCCTTCCGCAAAGGATCCCTCTATGTGGCTGAAGTAGGCCGACTTCTCCGGTATGACAGCATCGAAAGCCGACTGGACAATCCGCCATCACCGATAGTTGTGTACGACGATTATCCCAAGGCCTTTCACCACGGCTGGAAATACATCGCCTTCGGGCCCGATGACAAGCTCTATGTGCCAGTAGGGGCGCCCTGCAATATCTGTGACTCCACCTCTGTGGATGAACGCTACGCAACTATCACGCGCATGGACCCGGACGGGAGCAACCGGGAAATCTATGCCCAGGGAGTGAGAAACACCGTTGGCTTCACCTGGCATCCACAGACAAAGGAAATGTGGTTTACGGACAACGGACGGGACATGATGGGAGATGACATCCCGCCCTGTGAGCTGAACCGTATCACAGAACCCGGGCAGCATTTCGGTTATCCCTTCTGTCATGGGGGTACGATCCCCGATCCGGAATTTGGCGATTTAAGGCCCTGCTCCGATTTTACCGCTCCCGCACAGAACCTGGGAGCTCACGTGGCACCTTTGGGAGTTAAATTCAGCCCCGGGACCATGTTCCCGGTAGATTACAACAATACGGCCCTGATCGCAGAACACGGCTCCTGGAACCGTTCTAAAAAATCGGGATACCGCATCACCATGGTCAAGCTCGATGAGAACCAAGAGGCTGTGAGCTACGAGACCTTTATCGATGGCTGGCTCGATGAGGCCACACAGGAACAGTTCGGCAGGCCTGTAGACCTGCTGTTCCTAAAGGACGGCTCCCTGCTGATCTCAGACGATTACGGGGATGCGATCTACCGCGTGACCTATGACGGGATGGGGGTGCTGATCGAATAACCTTATTTTATTGCGCCGGAAAAGGATACTGATTTTTGTCATAGTTCGCTCAGCGTTATCGGGCTATTTTTAAGGCGATTTATTGATAATTGCTTTATTAATGGGACGTATGTATTCTGCTAAACTTTCTGCTGTTTTTGCGCTTTTTTTCTATCTGTCTTCTTTTTTCGGAAGTGCACAGGACCCTGTCATGATGAAACCGGTTGAAGAGGATAAAGAGGAAACTGTCAGCGAAATCTTTTGGGAGATCAAGGCGTATAAGATCTTTGAGACCCTGCTGGATGTCAAAGCGATCGATAAGTACGGGAAGATGCACGAGATAAGGGCCATCCAGAACTCAGAGGACGTCAGTATCCTCGATGTAAAGGCATTTATTGATGGGGAGCGGCTGCCGGTTAAACTCATCATCAAGAACAACGAACGCTACTATCCGCTCAAGGCCATTGATTCAGAGGGCAATCTGATCGATATCAAAGCCGTCACTGCCGAAGGAAAGATCCTGCCCGTCAAAGGCGTGAGCAAGACCGGGAACGTAGTGCATCTAAGGGCGATCGCGGAGGATATGTCATTCTACGACATCATCGCCATGTCACCCGACACTAAATTCAACCATGTCAAAGGGATCAAGATGACAGATAGTCCCGTAGAAGCCATCGTAAACGGCGTCTCCATCTTTGCCCATGTAAAATCTATAAAATAGTACAAGAGGGGTTAGTATACCTTCTTTGGATATTTTCTATTTTACATAATATAAATTATAGAACAAATATAATATTCGTAAAACGGCGTAAACTATGTATTTGATATAATTGCAGATATGACCTCCGTGTCAACGGATCATATCGTTCGCAATTATGTCAAAGCCGTTTTTCTGATATTTTGAGAATCCGCTCTTTATCGAAGCTTGATTTTCATGAAAGTCAGAATCGGTTCTCGACTTCATTCGAGGTGACATATGGAGAAAAATATGGTATCTTTAGGGGAAATAAATCCATGGGACCATGAAACGAACATTAAACACCTTAAAATCACTTACACTGCTTTTTGCCATGTTTGCCTTCCTGACTGCGGGAGTATTGACGTCTTGCAGGGATACCAAGAAAAAGGAAGAGACGGAACAAACCGAGGCGGAAGCCAGCGAACATCCTGAGTGAGAAGAGCACCCTGAAGTAGAGGAACACCCATCTGGCGAGGAGCATCCTACCAAAAAGGATTCTACTAATAATTAAGCATCCTAATTAACTATCAGGATCTCCGCTTCTTTGAAACGAAAAAAACGTTTTGGGGAAGGCGGGAGTATTTCCTATTTCCATAACCGGATACGCCATAAAATTGATAGGTCCGCCTACAGGGCCCGGTTCCAGCATGAGATCCCTCCCTTGCGTGAATTCTATGCGGTTGGCGGGATGTCGGCCAAAATAATAGGTGGCCAGGGCCGTGTATTTATTGGCCTCACTGATATCCACGGGCCACCATTTCCCTTCTGCATAAAACTCGGCCCAGCAGTGGTAACCATCTATGCCTCCCTCATCCCGGTCTGAAGGAATGCCTGCACCGACTGCGAAGCGTGCAGGTATATTTGCCGATCTCGCCAGGGAAATAAAGAGCGAATGAAACTCGGTGCAGTTGCCGGTGAGCGCATCACAGGCATAATTTGCGTCCCCGGTGCCATAGGTTCCGGCCTTGATGTATTTCATATTGTCGATGATGTAATCGTACAGCGCCCGCGCTTTCATAATTTCCCCATCGGCTCCCCGGGCCCCGATAATGGAATCAGCCAGGACCTGAAAGCGATCGCCGACCGGCATCAGCAGACTGGGATTCAGGTAATCCGCCACAAATGAACCATCTTCATAAGGGTTCTTTTCCCGCCTCACCACGTCGTATTCCAACACGATCTTTTTCCCACTTTCGTTTGGGGAAAGCTCCATAGAGACCACCTTGTTGCCGTATGTTGATTCCTTCACGTATTTATGCGCTACAGGAGCGTTAATCGAAACGTTATCAATGGTTTGCCAGTCATCAGATTGAGGAACCGGGATCCAGATCCTG
>NZ_JBFGBM010000062.1:0-12960 GCF_041567615.1 Muriicola sp. | reverse complement strand
TGGCCGGATTCCTGGGGGAGATCATGGTGCGATCCAAAAAGAACGAACCCCGCTATACGGTTTCCGGAGAAATAAACCTTGTGCCCAGGGTAAAGGAATATTCTTCTTAAATTTACACGGATTTCCAACACAGTTTCCATGAATGACATCCTAGCTACCGCCAAAACCTGGCTTACCGATTTTTTTGATCCTGCCGTTAAGAAAGAGATACAACACCTCATCGAGAACGATCCGGAGGAATTAAAGGACAGGTTCTACAAGAATATGGAATTCGGAACAGGCGGAATGCGGGGTGTGATGGGAGCAGGCACCAACAGGATCAACAAGTACACCCTGGGAAAAAGTACTCAGGGACTGAGCAACTACCTCCGCAAGGTCTATCCGGACACCCCTCTGAAGGTCGTGATCGCGTACGACTGCCGTCATAACAGTGACACCCTTGCCCGTACTGTGGCCGAGGTGTTTTCGGCCAACAGGATCAAAGTATATCTCTTCTCAGAACTCAGGACCACACCGGAGCTTTCCTTTGCCGTCCGCTATCTGGGATGCCATGCCGGGGTAGTACTCACCGCCTCTCACAACCCGCCGGAATACAATGGCTACAAGGTCTACTGGACCGATGGAGGGCAGATCGTCCCACCCCAGGATAAGGAGATCATAGGAGAGATCAACAGCCTCAGTGTGGAAGACGTGAAGTTCGAAGCGGATGAATCTTATATCGAGCTCATAGATAAAGTTGTGGACGAGGCATTTATCAATGACTCCGTGCAAAACGGGAATTTCGATGCCCCGGGAAAGGAAGACTTTTCCATCGTCTTTACTTCCCTCCACGGCACCTCCATTACGGCTATCCCGGAAGTACTGAAAAGGGCCGGATATAAAAAGGTGACCATCATAGAAGAACAGGCCGAACCGGACGGGGCATTCCCCACTGTGGTTTCCCCTAACCCGGAAGAGCCGGAAGCCCTTACCCTGGCGATGAAAAAGGCGGAGGAGATCGGGGCAGACATGGTGGTGGGAACGGACCCTGACAGTGACCGGCTCGGCATCGCCGTGAGGAACCTCGAAGGCGATATGGAATTGCTGAATGGGAACCAGACCATGGTGCTGATGACGAAATTTTTGCTGGACCAGCACCAAAAGAAAGGATTCAAAGGCAATGAGTTCATCGCCTCCACCATCGTATCGACGCCCATGATGCAGGACCTGGCCGATGCCTATGGCGTGGAGTGCAAGACTTCCCTGACCGGATTTAAATGGATCGCGAAAATGATCGTGGATTACCCAAAGCAACATTTTATCGGAGGGGGTGAAGAGAGTTTTGGATTCATGGTAGGCGATTTCGTTCGGGACAAGGACGCGGTCACCTCGACCCTGCTGGCCTGTGAGATCGGGTCTATGGCCAAGGCCGCGGGCAGTTCCTTCTATCAGGAACTGATCAAATGCTATGTGGAATTCGGATTTTATAAGGAAAAACTGGTTTCACTGACCAAGAAAGGGATGAGTGGTGCAGAGGAGATCGCACAAATGATGCAGGATTACAAGGTGAATCCCGTCAAATCGCTTGATGGTTCCGAGGTGATCACCGTAGACGATTACAACACCTCCACCTCCACTGACCTCAGGACGGGCAAGGTCACCCCCATCCCCCTGCCGAAGTCGAATGTCCTGATCTACACCACGGCAGACGGTACGCGCATGGCGGCGAGGCCTAGCGGTACAGAGCCTAAGATAAAATTCTATTTCTCGGTGAATGCAGGGCTGGAAAATGCAGCCGATTTCAAAAAGGTCAACGAGACCCTGGATAATAAATTATCTCGAATCCTGCACGAACTGAACCTGGACTGATGAACTACTTCAGAAAGATCCTGCGTTTTGCGGTACCCTACCGGAAATACGCCTTTCTAAATATCTTCTTTAACCTCCTGTACGCCCTGTTCAGCGCCCTTTCCTTTGCGGCTTTGATCCCTATGCTGGACGTGCTTTTCAAGCAAACCGAAAAGGTATATGACAAACCCGTCTACACGGGTATCGGCAACCTGAAAGACTATGTGCAGGAATACCTGAGTTACCGTCTCACAGCGTATTCCGAATCGGATGAAATGCAGGCACTCGTGCTGGTGATCGGACTTGTTCTCATACTCTTCCTTCTCAAGAACCTCTTTAATTACCTGGCGATGTACTTCATCACCTTTCTCAGGAATGGGGTACTGAGGGACATCAGGAACAAGATGTACCGCAAGATCACGGAGTTACCAATCGCCTTTTATTCCGAAAAGCGGAAAGGGGATGTGATCGCGAGGATCACGTCAGACGTGCTGGAGATACAGCATTCCTTCCTCTCCATCCTGGAGCTGCTGGTAAGGGAACCGCTGACCATCCTTTTCACCATCGCCGTGATGTTCTTTATCAGCGTGAAGCTCACCGTATTCGTCTTTATCTTTATCCCCCTGGCTGGGATGATCATTTCCCGCATCGGGAAATCCCTGAAAAAACAATCAGACCGGGTACAGCGGGAACAGGGGGAATTTCTCTCTATCGTGGAGGAAACCCTCGGGGGCTTGAGGGTGATCAAGGCTTTTAATGCCGAGTCGCGATTTTACAAGGTTTTCAGTGCGTCCACAGAACGGTTTTTCCATTACTCCAACAAACTCCTCAACCGCCAGAACCTGGCGAGTCCGACCGGTGAATTCCTCGGCATCGTCGTCATTGGAGTGCTGTTGTGGTTTGGGGGAAAGATGGTCCTGGTCGACAAGACCCTGGATGCTTCCTCCTTCATTGCCTACATGGGGCTGGCCTACAACATCCTCACCCCGGCTAAAGCCATAAGCAAAGCTTCCTACGGGGTGAAGAAAGGAAATGCCGCGGCCGAACGCGTCCTGCAGATCCTCGAGACGGAAAACCCCATTAGGGATGCAGAGGATGCCCGGGATAAAACCGAATTTCAATCGGCCATCACCCTGGAAAAGATTTCGTTCAAATACGAAGAGGACTGGGTGCTGCAGGACTTCAGCCTGGAGGTTCCCAAAGGCAAGACCGTGGCCCTGGTGGGGCAGTCGGGTTCCGGGAAAAGCACCATCGCCAACCTCGTCACCCGATTTTACGACGTTGACCAGGGGGAGATCAAGATCGACGGAGTCAATATCAAAAGGCTGTCACAGTGGTCTTTGAGGGGGCTTATGGGACTGGTCACCCAGGAATCTATCCTTTTCAATGATACGGTGCGCAACAATATTGCCCTGGGCAGGGAAAATGCGTCTGAAGAGGAGATCGTGGAAGCGGCCAAGATCGCCAATGCCCACGAATTCATCACCCAGCTCCCCAAGGGGTATGATACCAATATAGGCGACAGCGGAAACAAGCTGAGCGGGGGACAAAAGCAAAGGTTGTCCATCGCCCGTGCGGTTCTTAAAAACCCTCCGATCATGATCCTGGATGAGGCCACTTCCGCCCTCGATACAGAGAGCGAGCGCCTGGTACAGGACGCCCTGGAGAAACTCATGGCCCATCGTACCTCCCTGGTGATCGCCCACCGCCTGTCTACCATACAGAAAGCGGATACTATTGTGGTTTTGGAAAAAGGGAAAATCCTGGAAACCGGCACTCATGAAGTTCTGATGTCCCAAAAGGGCGTTTACCACAAGTTGGTGGCCATGCAGTCCTTTGACTAAAGACGGAATAAGGCTGCCCTGTGATTCGGTCTTAAAATTGCTAAATTTAGCGCTGAACGGCCTTCGGATTAAACCATTGGCGCGAAACGCCGTCTTAGGGAAATAACAGACTAACTTTGATCGCTGAAGAAACCTTAGTTCGAGAACTCAAGCAGAAGGAGACCCAGGCCAAAGCTTTTGAGGTACTCATCAACACCTATAAAGAACGCCTGTACTGGCATATCCGGAGGATAGTCCTGGACCACGACGATGCCGATGACGTATTGCAAAACACCTTTATCAAGGTTTTTCGGAATATCGAAAAATTTAAGGGTGAAAGCAAGCTGTACTCCTGGATGTACCGAATTGGCACCAATGAGGCCCTGAGCTTCCTCAAAAGCAAATCGAGGAAATTGGGGGTGAGCAGCGATGAACTCATTGAGAGAAAGGCAGAAAACCTTCAGGCCGATGTGTATTTTGAAGGGGACGCCATACAATTGAAATTGCAACAGGCCATCGCGCGCCTGCCTGAAAAACAGAAGCTGGTCTTTAATATGAAGTACTATGAAGAGATGAAATACGAAGAGATCGCCGAAATCCTGGACACTTCGGTAGGCGGATTAAAAGCCTCCTACCACCTGGCCACTAAAAAAATTGAGGCCTTTTTAAAATCGGATTAAACCCTTGACAGTGAGCACCGTCATACCTGAGACATGAAAAAGATACCTAAAAAGAACGGTTTTACAACACCCCCGGGATACTTCGAGGGCCTGTCTGAACGTATCCTGAACAGATTGGAGGAAAAGGATACCTCGGCCATACCTTCGAAAGAGGGATTTAAGGTCCCCGAGGGTTATTTTGACCGCTTGGAAGAGAAGGTCCTGGACAAAACCCTGCAACGGGAAACAAAGGTCTTTACCCTGAAACCCTTCCGCCCTTTCCTCTACGCGGCAGCCGCTGTAGCCATTCTTTTTGTGCTGGTCATAGGGTTAGAGAAAAATAACACGGGGACACCAACTTTTGAGGATCTGGCCCAGGCCGAGATCACCCAGTATATAGAATCCCGCGACCTGGAACTGAGCAGCTACGAACTGGCCGAGGTGCTGCCGGTATCCGAACTGGAGATCGGTGATTTCATGGAGACCCCAGTAGACCAGGAAGAGATCCTGGATTACCTCGAGGATTCCATAGACGATTTGGACGAATTAAATATCGAAACACATGAAGAGTATCAGTAAACTATTTATCCTGGCCCTGCTCCTGTCCTGCACCTTGAGTTTTGCACAGACCGGGTCGGGTATGGACAAGATAAAATCCCTGAAGATCGCCTTTATCACAGAGAGGTTAAGTCTCACCAGCGATGAGGCAGCTGTCTTCTGGCCCGTTTACAATGAACACGAGGCGGCCATGGAGGAACTCAGGTTACGGGAAAGGGATGAGATCCGAAACCGGCTGCAGGATTTCCGCAACATGTCGGATCAGCAGATCCAGAAACTGATGGACCAGTACCTGGCATTACAGGAGGAACGCAACCGGAAGAACACGGCTTTTTTAAAGCGGATGGCGAACCTGATCTCAGCGAGGAAGACCTTTTTACTGATCAAGGCTGAGGACGATTTCAAGAGAAGGCTGCTGCAGCAGATCAGGCAAAGGAGGCAGTAGGTATAAATCGACAAATAGCATTGAAAAAGGGGCGATCGGCCCCTTTTTCTATTAAACCCCCGGCTTTTTCTTCAGTCTTAGAGATGTAACCCATAAAAAAACTGTTATGAAAAAGCTTAGAATTCTATTGATCGCAGTAGCCCTTTTAGGCGCCCTGAGTGCCGTGAATGCCCAGCGAGTGGTAAGGGCATACCCCAATCACGGAACGGTAGTGACCACTATTCACAAGCCCAAACTTGTGATTCACAGAGGAATACGCTATCACCTTGCAGAAGGGGTCTGGTACAAGGCAAGGGGGAGGAAATACGTGGTCTGTGCTGCCCCCAGGGGGATCGCGATCAAAACCCTCCCAAGGGGCCATAAGGTGGTCTTCGTCAAAGGAAGGAAATACTTTGCCTTCAGGGGCGTGCATTACCAGAGGACAGGCAGGACTTACAAGGTTGTTTATATATAAGTAGATTTGGGTTGACTTTTTAAACGGAGTCGTATGTTAGTCGGAAAAGGGCGGACCATGTCTGCCCTTTTTTATTGGAATTTCAGGCGAGATATCCGAAACTTACCAGCGGCATAGGCAATACTGTCATTGACAAACTTCAGGGTATAGAAAGGTTCTTCCGAAAGAGTTGACCACTTTTTCCCCCTGTCCGAAGAATAGGAGATACCTGAGTAAGAAACCGCCACCAGCCCCTGGCCTCCGCTCCCGGGAACGAATTGGACGCAGCTCGTATACCCCGGAATTTCTCCTTCCGCTAACAGCTCCCAGGTCCTGCCCCCGTCTTCGGTAATGGCCTTGTTCCCCAGGTTCCCATCGGGAGTCGTGTAATCCCCTCCCATGGCAATCCCTACTTCATCCGAGTAAAAATCAAGGGTATAGATCCCCAGGGTGGGTTCATCACTGCGAACAGGGGTCTTAAAGACCTCCCAGCTCTTGCCTCTATCAGGAGTATACCAGATCCGGCCTTCCGTGGTGCCTACCCAGGCCCTGTCCCCCACAATGGCAATATTGGTATTGCTGGCAGCAAAGGCCCCTTCGCCCGGGATCGTTTCCGGCAGGTCAGCACAGTCTATTTTATTCCAGGTAGATCCCCCGTCCCGGGTAATGAGCAGGGATAAACACCCTCCCATCTCATCTCCTGCTGCCAATCCTTCCTTTTCATTCCAAAAAGCCATGGCATCGTAAAATACGCCTTCCTCATCCTCTTTATACACCAACTCCATAAGTCCCTGATTCCCCGTTTTGAACAGGAGGGCCGGCCTCCCGGCCGAAAGCATAAAAAAATCAGATGAGGTATGCGCCACTGCCCGGAATTCCGGGTAAATAGTGTCGTACCGTTGTTGCTTGGCCCTGATCTGTCCGGTTTGCTGGTCGACTGTACCAAAAATCCCCCCGGTGCCTGCAAAAGCCACACTCCCATCCATCACTTCCAGGGCTCGTATGCTGACGGAATCCGTGAAGAGATCCGTAACCTTTACTGAGGTGAATGTTTTTGAAGACTTTGTTTGGGAACAACTGAAAAGCAGTATGGCCAGGGACAGGGTAATGAAGACTCGCATGGGTGATAATTTCATCAAAAATACAGGGAATCCTCTCCAAAACGATACCTTTGCGGTCTAAAATTTTCCCATGCGCCTGCACAGAAATCTTGTCTTTGCCGTGGTAGACGGACTGCATCTCATCTTCAATGAAGGAGTTTATGCCTCCAAGGCCGTGGAGCAAATCCTGAAGAGGGACAAGCGCTGGGGATCAAGAGACAGAGGATTCATCGCCGAGACCCTTTACGATATCGTACGCTGGAAGCGTTTGTACGCGGAGATCGCAGAGGTAAAAGAACCCTTTGACCGCGCCAACTTCTTTCGCCTTTTTGCCGTGTGGGCCGTCCTGAGGGGGATCGCCCTTCCCAACTGGAAACAACTGGAAGATACGCCTACAAGGCGGATCAAAGGAAGGTTCGACGAGCTTTCAAAGATCAGGAAATACCGGGAATCCATCCCCGACTGGATGGACGATCTCGGGATGAAATCCTTTAAAGAAGCTTTTTGGGAGAAGGAGATCCACGCCCTGAATGAACCGGCACCCGTGGTTTTAAGGACCAATACCCTCAAGACCCGTCTGCCCTTTCTCAGAAAACATCTGCTTGATGAGGGGATCGCATCGGATCCTATCCAGGGATATCCCCACGCCCTGGTCCTCAAAGAAAGGAGCAACGTTTTCGCCACACAGGCCTTCAAAGACGGACTCTTTGAAGTACAGGACGCCTCCTCCCAGCTGGTAGCCCCTATGCTGGAAGTAGAACCGGGAATGCGAGTGATCGATGCCTGTGCCGGCGCTGGGGGTAAGTCACTGCACCTCGCCGCCTTGATGGAAAATAAGGGTCAGCTGATCGGACTTGACATCTATCCGCAGAAATTGCATGAGCTCAAGAGGCGAGCTCGCCGCAATGGGGTCCACAACCTGGAGACCCGCCTGATCGAATCGACCAAAACGATCAAAAAACTGCACGAAAAAGCAGACAGGGTCCTGATAGACGCGCCCTGCACCGGGCTGGGAGTTTTAAGGCGCAACCCGGATACCAAGTGGAAACTCCAGCCTTCTGATCTGGACGGGATCACTCAGACCCAAAAACAACTCCTGGCAGATTACAGCAAGATGGTGAAACCCGGAGGCAAACTGGTCTATGCCACCTGTTCTATCCTGCCAAGGGAAAACTCCGAACAGATACATGAATTCCTGAATAGCCCTGAAGGAAACACTTTTGAACTCGAGAAAGAGCGCCATGTCTTTGCACATTCCTCAGGATTTGATGGTTTTTATATGGCCGCCCTCCATAGGAAATAGTGTTAAAGCCCCCCTGCTTTCTGAAGTAATGAACAACGCCCCTTGAAAACTGTTCCGGGCTGAAGGGCAAAAAGAAGCAGATTTAGTGTAAATTTGTGGCTTCATTACAAGCTGTTTAAACCTTCTACATGATCTATTTTTTCGGGGACCCCGCACACAAGGTATACGCACTGGAAACCCAAAGGGAATTGAGTGACGCGGATACGGAGAAACTGATATGGCTTTTTGGCAATCAACCCCTTTTGAAAACGGCGTCTCTCGACGCTTTTTTTGTTGGACCCAGGGCGGCCATGGTCACTCCGTGGAGTACAAATGCCACAGAGATCGCCCAGAACATGGGTATAGAAGGGATCAGCAGGATTGAGGAATTCCATGCGGTAAAAGAGGATTTCAGGGATTATGATCCCATGCTTTCCCAGAAATATAAAGGGCTCTCACAGGAGGTCTTTAAGATCTCGGTGGATGTTGAAGCCATCAAACCCATAGAGGATATCGCCGCCTACAATGCGGCTGAGGGCCTTGCCCTGAGCGAGGAGGAGATAGCATACCTGGAAAATCTTTCTAAAAAACTCGGCAGGCCCCTTACGGATTCCGAGGTATTCGGGTTTAGCCAGGTAAATTCGGAACACTGCCGCCACAAGATCTTTAACGGGGTCTTTGTGATAGACGGCAAGGAGAAACCTTCATCCCTGTTCAAACTCATTAAAAAGACCTCCCAGGAGCACCCCAACAGCATCGTTTCCGCATACAAGGACAATGTGGCCTTTATCAAAGGGCCGGAAGTAGTGCAATTTGCGCCGGCTTCTCCTGACAAACCCGACTTCTACAGGGAAACCCAATTCGATTCCGTTCTTTCCCTAAAAGCAGAGACTCATAATTTTCCGACCACGGTAGAGCCTTTTAACGGGGCGGCCACAGGTTCGGGGGGAGAGATCAGGGACCGGCTCGCCGGAGGGAAAGGTTCACTTCCCCTGGCCGGAACCGCCGTATATATGACCGCCTATTCACGCCTGGAAAAGGGTCACCCCTGGGAAGAGGCCATGAAGCCAAGACCCTGGCTTTACCAGACCCCCATGGACATTCTGATCAAGGCATCGAACGGGGCCTCAGATTTTGGAAATAAATTCGGTCAGCCACTCATTGCTGGTTCCGTACTCACCTTTGAACACCAAGAACACGGGAGAGTGCTGGGGTATGATAAAGTGATCATGCTGGCCGGCGGGATCGGATATGGAAAAGCCTCCCAGGCCCTGAAGGAAACACCCAAAAAAGGAGACAGGATTGTGATCCTCGGAGGGGACAACTACAGGATAGGCATGGGTGGGGCTGCGGTGTCCAGCGCGGACACGGGAGAATTCAGCTCGGCCATCGAACTCAACGCCGTGCAGCGATCCAACCCCGAGATGCAGAAAAGGGCCGCCAATGCCATCCGTGGACTGGTGGAGAATGATACCAATCCCGTTGTATCCATCCACGATCACGGGGCCGGGGGACACCTGAATTGCCTCTCCGAATTGGTGGAAGAAACCGGGGGTCTTATCGACATGGATAAATTACCCATCGGGGATCCCACCCTCTCTGCTAAAGAGATCATTGGAAATGAATCCCAGGAGCGTATGGGACTGGTCATCGGTGAAAAGGATTGCGGTTTCCTGGAGAGGATCGCCCAGCGGGAAAGAGCCCCTATGTATGAGGTGGGTGTGGCCACGGGAGATCAGAGGTTTACCTTTACCTCGGCAAAGAGGAATGAAAAGCCTATGGATCTAGAACTGGCAGATATGTTTGGAAGTTCTCCCAAAACGATCATGACGGATGAAACATTAGATCGCATCTATGACGACCCAGCCTATGACGTAAGGGATTTTAAAAAGTACCTCAGCGGGGTCCTCCAGCTCGAAGCTGTAGCCTGCAAAGACTGGCTCACCAATAAGGTCGACCGGTGTGTGGGAGGAAGGGTTGCCGTCCAGCAATGTGCGGGTCCGCTGCAACTCCCGCTTAACAACGTGGGCGTAATGGCACTCGACTTTAAAGGAATTCAGGGTGTTGCCACTTCCATAGGGCATTCCCCTATTTCAGGGCTTATCGATCCCGAGGCAGGGAGTCGAAACAGCATTGCGGAATCCCTGACCAATATGGTTTGGGCGCCCCTCGAAAACGGCCTTGATTCTGTATCCCTCTCTGCCAACTGGATGTGGCCCTGCCGTAACCCGGGCGAAGACGCCAGGCTGTACGAGGCCGTGGAAGCGGTCTCCGAGTTCGCCATCGCCCTGGGTATCAATGTGCCTACGGGAAAGGATTCTCTGTCCATGAAGCAGAAGTACGAAGACAAGGAAGTGCTGGCACCGGGAACCGTTATCATCTCGGCAGCTGCCCACTGCAGCGATATCCGCAAGGTAGTGGAACCGGTCCTGAAGACCAGAGGGGGTGATCTCTACTACCTCAACCTGTCGCAGGATGATTTTGCCCTGGGTGGATCGTCTTTCGCCCAGACCCTGAACAAAGTTGGCCAAAAGGCTCCTTCGGTAAAGGATGCAGCCTATTTCCGCAAGGCCTTCAACACCCTGCAAGGTCTCATTAAAGATGGGGATATCCTCGCGGGGCATGACGTGGCCTCAGGCGGACTCATCACCACCTTACTCGAGATGTGCTTCGCAGACAACCAGATAGGAGCTGAACTCGACCTTACCGCCCTGGGGGAAAAAGACACCCTCAAACTCCTGTTTTCAGAAAATGCAGGGGTGGTCTTCCAGGCCCGAAGTAGGAAGGTTGAAGAGGTCCTTGATAAAGAGGGGATCGCCTTCCAGCGGATAGGCTCTGTGGTCGCGACCCCCGAACTCAGGATCAGGAATGGGAAGGACAACCTACAGCTCGATGTGTATGAACAGCGGCAGATCTGGTACAGGACCTCCTTTTTGCTCGACTCTAAACAGACAGCGGGTGATCTTGCGAAACAGCGTTATGAAAACTATAAAAACCAGCCGCTGATCTATCGTTTCCCGGAGCGGTTCGGAGGCACGCTTCCCGAATATCAGGGGGCAAGGCCCAAGGCGGCGATCCTCAGGGAAAAAGGAAGTAATTCTGAACGGGAAATGGCCCATGCCATGTACCTGGCCGGATTCGAGGTGAAGGACGTACACATGACCGACCTGATCGCCGGAAGGGAGACCCTGGAAGACATTCAGTTCATCGGAGCTGTAGGTGGGTTCTCAAATTCAGACGTCCTGGGCAGCGCCAAAGGATGGGCCGGTGCCTTCCGTTACAACGAGAAGGCGAGACAGGCCCTTGAGCGATTCTTTTCAAGACCGGATACGCTGTCTGTCGGCATCTGCAACGGCTGCCAGTTGTTCATGGAACTGGAACTCATCAACCCGGATCACGATAGGCATGGCAAGATGACCTATAACGATTCCCACAAACACGAGAGCAGCTTCACCTCCGTGCGCATCGAAAAGAACCATTCGGTCATGTTATCCTCCCTGGCCGGCACTACCCTTGGGGTATGGATCTCCCATGGAGAGGGGAAATTTTCATTGCCCTACCCGGCAGACCGATATAGCATTGTGGCGACATACGGATATAACCAATACCCCGCAAATCCGAATGGAAGTGACCACAACGCTGCTATGCTGTGCGATCCTTCCGGCAGGCACCTGGTGACCATGCCGCATATAGAAAGGAGTATCTTCCCCTGGAACTGGGCCCATTATCCGGATAGGAAAGACGAGGTATCTCCCTGGCTGGAGGCCTTTGTCAATGCCAGAGACTGGCTCTTAAAACAGCATTCAGAAAAGTGATCTCAGTCAAATCTTTTAGATGTTATCTGATTTAAGAGAGGAATAGGGACCAACGGACCTATTAAGGATATCTGAAAAATTGGGGCCTAAATTTATCAATCCCGTTTTATAATCCCGCTCCCTTTTATTACTTTGCAAAGGTCATTACTGTCTCCCTATGCAAAGCATTACCCGCCTTTTCGAAATCCCCTATTATCAACTGGAGCATTTTCCTTTAGACAGGTGTCTGGTCACCAAATCCGATGGAGAATGGAAAGCCACTTCCACCAGCGAGTATATCCGTCTGGCGAATACGATGAGCAGGGCGCTATTAAAGCTCGGGGTGAAGGCAGACGAGAAGATCGCGATCATCTCCATGACCAACAGGACGGAATGGAACATTATCGATATTGCCGTCTTACAGCTAGGCGCCCAGAATGTTCCTATTTATCCGACCATTTCGGAAGAGGATTACGCCTATATCCTGAACCATTCCGAGGCCACCTATTGTTTTGTTTCCTGCACTGAGGTACTGGATAAGGTCAACAACATCAAAGCCCAGGTGTCCTCTCTCAAGGAGGTGTATTCTTTCGATGAGATCCCTGGCTGTAAACACTGGACAGAACTGCTTTCCATGGGTGAGGACACCCAACTGCAAGAGGAAGTGGAAATGCGCAAAGCCGACGTAAAGCCTGAGGACCTGGCCACGTTGATCTACACTTCCGGTACTACGGGTAGGCCAAAAGGGGTCATGCTGACCCACCACAACATCGTTTCTAACATCCTAGGCAGCCAAAGCCGGGTACCTTTCCAACCCGGTGGTAAGTCGCTAAGTTTTCTGCCCGTATGTCACATTTTTGAACGGATGATCCTTTATCTCTATCAATATTGCGGGATCAGCGTCTATTTTGCCGAGAATTTGGAAAAGATCAGCGATAACCTGAAAGAGGTGAAGCCCAATGTGATGACCGTTGTACCCCGGTTGCTGGAAAAGGTATACGACAAGATAATTGCGAAAGGGGCAGAACTTACCGGTATC
>NZ_JBFGBM010000061.1:0-13169 GCF_041567615.1 Muriicola sp. | reverse complement strand
TGAGGTTCAGGATCCCCATCACTTTGGGGGTGCTGAGATCGATCAGTTGTCCGTTGCAGTTCAGGGTCATCACAGGGAAACAGCCGGGTTTCTGAGAGAATTCATTTTGCCGATTTAGATTAAACACCGACCTTTGGGGCCGATGTTTTTAGGATCGAAATGTACGCAAAATAGCAGGATATGCAGCATACTTCTGAACAATACGACTCGGTAATTACCCGGTGTAAGGAGTTGTTCGATAAGAAAATGAAGGACTACGGGAGTGCCTGGCGTATTCTGCGGCTTCCTTCCCTCACAGACCAGATCTTTATCAAAGCCCAGCGGATACGAAGCTTACAGGAAAAAGAGGTGCGCAAGGTCGATGAGGACGAACGTTCAGAATTTATCGGGATCATCAATTACGCCATTATGGCCCTGATCCAGCTCGAAAAAGGGGTGGTGGAGCAGCCCGATCTCGCCCCTTCAGAAGCATCGGCCCTGTACGACCGGTTTGCCAGAGAGACCAAGAGTCTTATGGAAGACAAGAACCACGATTACGGGGAGGCCTGGAGGGATATGAGGGTGAGTTCCCTCACCGATCTTATCCTGCAAAAATTGCTCAGGGTAAAACAGATCGAAGATAATCAGGGGATCACCCTGGTCAGCGAAGGCATCGGGGCCAATTACCAGGATATTATCAACTATGCGGTCTTTGCCATGATTCACCTGGAGGAAGAAGCCGCATGATATACAATACACTGTGAAGATCGTAGTTACCCTATCAAGAATTTTTGTCGGCGTCCTGTTCATCCTTTCAGTATTGATCAAGCTAAACGACCCTGTAGGATTCTCCTTTAAGCTGGAAGAGTATTTCAGTCCGGCTGTACTCGACCTGCCGTTTTTTACTCCCTACGCCCTGGCCCTGGCTATTTTTCTCGTCATCCTGGAAGTGGTGCTGGGCGTACTGCTGCTGCTGGGGTACCAGAAGCGGATCACCCTCTGGAGTTTGCTGGGCATGATCGTCTTTTTTACCTTCCTGACCTTCTATTCGGCCTATTTTAACAAGGTCACGGATTGCGGGTGTTTTGGAGATGCGATAAAACTGACTCCCTGGGAATCCTTTTTCAAGGACGTGGTCCTGCTGGTCCTTATCCTGGTCCTGCTCTACGGACAAAAACACATAGGTCCGATCTTCAATACGAAACTCTCCCTGTCATTGGTTATTGGTTCCATTCTGGCTTGCAGCCTTTTTGTGAACCAGGTGATCAACCACCTGCCTGCAGTAGATTTCAGGCCGTACAAAATTGGAGCCAGCATACCTGATGGCATGGTGGTTCCTTCGGAGGCCCCTAAAGCGATCTTTGAATACGCCTGGACCTTCGATGTAGGTGGAACGGAGAAAACCTTCGTGACAAACGGGGAATATCCCACCGTAGACGGGGAGTTCATCGGGGTGGAGACGGAAGAGATCCAAAAAGGATATGAGCCTCCTATCCACGACTTCACCATAGAAGAAGACGGAACGGACAGGGCGGCAGAATTCTTGGCAGAGCCCAGGCTGGTCATGGTCGTGGCATACGATCTGGCCAAAAGCAACGTCAATGCCTTTTCAAAAATTAAAGCGATCACTGACAGGGCCGCGGATAAAGGCTACAAGGTGATCGGAGTTTCGGCATCCAATGCGGCCTTGAGCAAAAGATATATAGAAGAGTTCCAACTGAATTTTCCTTTTTACTTTACCGATGAGACCGCTCTAAAGACTATAATCAGGTCGAACCCTGGTGTTCTCGTTCTGGAAAAGGGGACTATCAGGGAAAAAGTCCATTATAACGACCTGGATAAACTGACCTTCAATAATTGAAATCAACAACAGCACCATGAGGAAAAAAATAGTAGCCGGCAACTGGAAAATGAACAAGAACAGGGAAGAGACCACCCGTCTCATCTCAGAATTGAAAACTGCGATCCAAAAATCGGATGCGGAGGTGATCATCGCCCCTACCTTTGTAAATCTCGCCGAATCTCTGGGCGAGCTCAAGGGTTCCTTTATTCAGGTCTCAGCTCAGAACATGCACTTTGCAGAGAGTGGGGCCTACACAGGGGAGATCTCGGCAGACATGCTTAAATCGATCGGTGTGAGTACCGTTATTCTCGGGCATTCAGAAAGGCGTGCCTATTTTGGGGAGGACGACGCTCTCCTGGCAAAAAAGGTGGATGCAGCTTTGAAGGCAGGGATGCGGATCATCTTTTGTTTTGGGGAAGAATTGGACCAGCGTAAAAGCGGGGACCACTTTAAAGTAGTGGAGAGCCAGCTGAAGAACGCCCTCTTCCATCTCAAAGGCGATGCCTGGAAAAATATTGTACTGGCTTTCGAGCCGGTCTGGGCGATCGGAACCGGAGAGACTGCCTCCCCCGAACAGGCTCAGGAGATGCACGCCTTTATCCGGAAAACGCTTACCGAAGCCTATGATTCGGGTATAGCCGAAGGGGTATCCATCTTATACGGGGGTAGCGTAAAGCCCGGTAATGCCGAGGAGATCTTTTCCAAGGCCGATGTGGATGGCGGACTCATAGGAGGGGCCTCTCTGGTAGCAGCTGATTTTGCAGCTATAGTGGCTGCTGCGGGGTAAAGATGAGCCACGTATATATCGAGTATAGTTTTGAGGTAAGCCCGAAGGAGCCGGGAACGGAAATCCTACTGGCGGAGCTTGCCGAACTTCCTTTCGAAAGTTTTGAGGAAACGGAAACGGGATTAAAAGCCTATATCCGCAAAACGGATTGGGATAAAGATCTGTTGGAAAACATTTCCCTTTTGAAGGGCTCCGAGTTCAGGATTACCGCTGAACTTCAGGAAATTCAGCCCGAGAACTGGAATGAAAAATGGGAGACCCACTTCGAGCCTATTGAGATCGATGGAAGGTGCCGGGTTCGGGCCCCATTCCACCCAAAAAAGGAGGTGGCCTTCGATATCCTCATCGAACCCAAGATGAGTTTCGGCACTGGCCACCACGAAACCACCCATATGATGCTGGAATTCCTGCTGGATTTGGAACTTGAAGGAAAAACTGTGCTGGATATGGGGTGTGGAACGGCCGTGCTGGCTATTCTCGCAGCCATGAAAGGCGCCTTGGAGATCGATGCCATAGATATAGATCCCTGGAGTTATGAGAACGCACGGGAGAATGCGGTTCGGAACGGGCAGGACAGGATCAGGGTCTATCAGGGCGATTCATCTGTAATACCACAAAAGAAGTACGACCTGATCCTTGCCAATATCAACAGGAATGTGCTGATCGATGACATCCCGGTCTATTCCGGACATCTGAAGGCAGGAGGAACCCTTTTACTCAGCGGATTCTACGAGTCGGATCTCGAGTTGATCAGGGACCGCTGTCTCAATTCGGGGTTGAAATGGGAATCCGGGCACACCCGAAATACCTGGATGGCAGCCAGGTTTAAAAAACGCATCAAATAGATCTACGGGGTAGTCTTATCTCCTGATTTTTAGTGCCCAAGCAAAAAATCATCTGTAAATCGGTAAGTCTGAAAAATTGTTATATTAGTAAAAATTCTCGGCTATGGGTCAAAAAGAAAAATATTCAGAAGAAGTATTGCTCGAAGAGGTAACGGTCAAACAACACGAGATCGTCCTTTTTAATGACGATGTCAACACTTTCGACCACGTCATTGAGACACTCATCAGCGTGTGCGATCACACACCCGAACAGGCGGAACAATGTTCCCTCATCGTTCATTACAACGGCAAATGCACCGTAAAAACAGGGGAATACGACGATCTGAAGCCAAGGTGCAGTAAATTGCTACAAGCCGGTCTGAGCGCAGAACTGGTCTGAGTACTTCCATGCCGGTGATCTCTCTTCCCCGGGGATCAGGACAACCTGCCGCAATTAAAGCGTTCCAGTTGAAGCTAATTCTCCTTAGCATATTGATCTTTTTGGGTATTACCTGTTCGGCTCAGGGAATTCCACCTTTACAGAACTTTGCTCCTTCTGATTACGGAGCCGAGAACCAGAACTGGGATATCTCCCAGGATTCAGACAAGATCATCTATATTGCCAACAGTCAGGGATTGCTCGAATACAATGGGGCCCATTGGAGCCTTTATCCCTTGCCCAATGAAAGCATGGTAAGGTCTGTTAGGGTATTCGACGATAGAATCTACACCGGGGGATTCAGGGAGTTTGGATTTTGGGAACGAAATTCGACAGGCCGGCTGGAATACACTTCCCTGGTCCATAAGATAAGGGATAAGATACTTCCCGATGAGGAGTTTTGGAATATTCTGAAACTCGACCGGCTCATGGTCTTTCATTCGCTCAACCGAGTCTATACCTATGACCTGGATGATCAGACGGTGAGCTGGGTAGAAACGGATTCTTCCCTTCCCGGTATCTTTGCCATAGGCCAGACAATATTTTTCCAAAGACCGGGAGAAGGTCTGTACAGCATCGAGAGAGGAGAGGCCTCCCTAAAATACAACACACAGGTTTTCAGGGAAGATGAAGTCGTCAACATGTTTGAACTCGATAAGGTCGTCCTGGCCATTACACGACAGAGCGGGATCTACGCCATAAGGGGAGAGACCGTCGAGCCCTGGAGGTCAGAAGTCAACAGGGAATTGTCCGGGAGGAGTGTCTATACGGCCATTGCTCTCAGGGATGGGGGATTCGCTTTGGGAAGTATTTCCGAAGGCTTGGTTCTGCTAGACAGGGAAGGCCGGATGCAATATAAGATAGATCAGTCGAAGGGATTGCAGAACAACACCGTACTCTCACTCTTTGAAGACCGGGATGGCAGTCTCTGGCTGGGTCTTGACAATGGTCTTAGTTTCCTGAATCTCAGGTCGCCATACAGGGTATACCAGGATTACAGTGGTATCATTGGCAGTGTGTACGCTACAGCAGAGCACGGTGATTTTCTTTACATGGGTACCAATCAGGGGCTGTACTGCAAGGATTTGCGGACAGATCAGAGTTTTGAGTTGGTCAAGGGTACGGACGGACAGGTATGGTCACTGGATGAGATCGAAGATACCCTTTTCTGTGGGCATCATGCCGGCACTTTTATCATCGAGGGCAATATGGCCAAAAAGATAGCGCCTGTACCCGGAACCTGGGGTGTCACAAGTCTGGCCGGGAAATCGGGACTCGCCCTACAGGGTAATTATTCCGGGTTGTATGTACTGGAAAGAACAGGGGAAAGCTGGAACATCCGCAACAAGATAAGCGGCTTTGATATCTCATCTCGTTATTTTGAGATCCTCAAAGAGGAGATCTTCGTCAACCACGAATATAAGGGTGTATTCAGGATCAAAACAGACAGCGATTTCAACAGGGCTTTGAAGGTGCAGGTAGATACGATCCACCGCGGGGCGAATTCCGGCCTGGCCCGCTACGAGAAGGATCTGCTCTTCTGTTTCAGGGAAGGGATCTATAAATTTGACGCTGAAGCGGATGATTTTATCCGGGATTCTATCCTGAGCAGCCCTTTGATCAATGGAGGATATGTATCCGGGAAAATGATCCCCGGGGTTGCGGGCGAATCCCTCTGGATTTTCACTGAGGATCATTTTAGCGTCATCACGCCCGGCACCCTCGATGCCCGCCCCAACATCAAATGCATACCGCTCGGCCTAAATCAAAGAAGGGGAATCAATGGCTATGAAAGCATCTATGGGCCGGATCAGAGGGGACATTTCTTTTTGGGTACGAACAACGGGTTCCTTACATTCAGATTGGAAGAGATCGTCGAAAATAGATTTAAGGTCGGGCTACAGAAGATTCAAATGGAAACGAATACTTCGAGAAACAGGTCAAGGACGACGATCAATTTATCATCGAAGGGAGACTTTAAGAATAGGGAAAACAATTTAGAATTCCGCTTTTATTCGCCTGTTTACGAGGCACTTTACAGGCCTTCGTTTCAATATAGGCTCAGAGGGATTTATGAAGAATGGAGTGACTGGACCGAGGAGTCCGCAGTATCTTTTTCGAATTTACCTTTCGGAAACTATGTATTTGAAGTAAGGGGAAAGTTGGGAAACGATCTTTCTGAGAACACCCCATCCTATTCGTTTACCATTGCCCGCCCCTGGTATCTTACCGGTGTGGCCATGGTCAGCTACCTGTTGATCTTAACACTTGGAGCCATTGGGATTCACCGGACCTACAGGAGGTATTACAGGACCCGTCAACAGGAGATATTAGATCGCAATAAACAGGAAATAGCACTGGCCAAAGCGAAAAATGAGAAGGAGATCATAGACCTGAAGAACAGACAACTCAAGGAAGAATTCAGGAACAAAAGCAACGAACTTGCAGCCTCTACGATGAGCCTTATCAAGAAGAATGAGTTGTTGACCAGGGTAAAGGAACAATTGCTCATTTCCGAAAAACAGGGGGGTACCTCTGTGAAGCAAATAGTGCGAATCATCGATAAGAGTATCGATCAGAATGACGACTGGGAAATGTTCCTGGAAGCCTTCAACAATGCCGACCAACAATTCCTTACAAAACTCAACAAGAAACATCCCAACCTCTCACCGAACGATATCAAATTGTGTGCGTATTTGCGCCTGAATTTATCTTCCAAGGAGATTGCACCTTTATTAAATATTTCAACCCGAAGCGTAGAAATAAAAAGGTATCGATTGAGGAAGAAAATGAATTTAGAGCACGATGAAAACCTTACTGAGTACATCCTCACCCTCTAAATAACTATACATCCCCCCTGTACCCACCTCAACATTGCCTATACAATATACTGCCGCCCTCGTTTTTGTTAAAAAAATATTAATATTTTCTCAATTGCCAGAGTCGTTATTTTCAGGGGTGTTTCCTGAATATTTGTGAAAAATATAAGAGAATAATTGCTACTTGTATATTTTTTGTTGAGGACGCTTTTAAGGATTAAGTAAAAGCTGTGATTTACCTTGTCGGGATCAAAATACTCAACCGATGAAATACGTTTTAACAATTGTTCTCGCCCTGTTCACCATCTCTGGAGTACTGGCTCAGGGGATCACCGTAAGCGGAACCGTTTACGAAGCAGAGCAAAGAGGGCCGCTTCCTGGAGTGAATGTAGTTGTCAAGAACACCACTATTGGAACTGTAACGGATTTTGATGGAAACTTCGTCCTGACCAACCGGCAGGTGGGTGATGTCCTTGTCTTTTCCTACCTGGGATATATCACGGCCGAGGTTGTGGTCAGGAATGCCAATCCCCTCAGCGTCACCTTGCAGGAAGACGTAAATGCCCTGGACGAGGTAGTGGTCGTGGGTTATGGAACTTCCACCAAGAAGGAGATCACCGGTGCGGTTTCTGTAGTAGGAGCCGAGACGATAGAAGATTTAAATCCCCAACGGATAGAGCAGGCCTTACAAGGACAGGTAGCAGGGGTACAGATCACCTCTGAATCTGGTTCTCCGGGTAGCGGATCCAATATCCGGATTCGGGGTATTTCGACAAACGGAGATAACCGTCCCCTCATTCTGGTAGACGGCAACGTGATCGAGGACCTCAGTGTGATCAACCCGGGAGACATTGAAAGCATCAACATCCTGAAAGACGCAACCGCAGGGATCTACGGGGTGCGGGCTGCGAACGGGGTCATCCTGATCACCACAAAGACAGGGAAAAAGAACACAGACCTGAAATTCAGCTATGACGCCTACGGCGGATTCCAGGAAACCTCAAGAAAAATTCCCGTCCTGAACGCGACGGAATACGCCATTATTGTGAACGAAGCCTTTACGGCCGGTGGAGGTGTACCCCCTTATCCCAATGTATTTGGTTTGGGTGAGGGGACTGACTGGCAGGATGAGGTCTTTGAAACGGCCCCTATCATCAACCACAATCTCACCGTGAGTGGGGGAGGCGAGAAGTCTACCTTCTCTTTCGGATCCTCCTACCTGACGCAGAACGGGATCGTGGGTGGACCGAAGGCCAATTTCCGGCGTCTTACGAGTCGTATCAACTTCAATTCCGACCTCTTTAAGAATTTTAAATTAACCGCTAACCTTTTATATACGGGTACGAACAGAAAGACTTTGCCTGAGAATGCCTTGGGATCGGTCCTCTTCAATGCCCTGAACAACGCTCCTACCTTTTCGGTCAAGGACGATAACGGAGCCTTCACCTTATCTGAAGGACTCGGGAACGAGGTGATCAACCCCCTTGCCCAGATCGAAAACACTTTTAATGAGAACGATGTACACAGGATCAGTGGTAAGATCGGAGGGAATTATGCCCTCCTAGAAAATTTCACCCTGGAAAGCAGCTTGCAGTTCAATTACGCTGAGGTGACCGGCCGCTTCTTTTCTCCCACCGTCTTCTATGGATCGGGGAAGGTATTCAACGTGGACCGGAACTTCGTGGTCGACACAAAGAACATTTTCAGGGATTATACCTGGGATACCTTTATTAACTACAACGCTGCATTCTGGGAAGATCACAGCCTGACGGCGACACTCGGGATGTCCCTGTTCCAGACAACCGGCCAGTTTGGAGGAAGCCAGGGGTTTGATATCCCTGACAACAGTTTCAGCAATGCCTTCATTGAGCAATCCTCGGACGTGATCAACTTCAACGAACAGAACAACACGGTCGGGAAATTCGATTCGAGACTGCTTTCTTATTTTACAAGGCTTCAATACAATATTAAAGGAAAGTATTTGCTGTCCGGGATCATCCGAAGGGACGGATCCACCAATTTCGGACCGCGAAACCGATTTGGCTACTTCCCTTCAGGGTCTGTGGGATGGATCGTGTCTGAGGAAGGGTTCCTGCAGGACAGTAAGCTCTTCTCTTTCGTGAAACTCAGGGGAAGCTACGGGATCGTTGGTAACGACCGGATCGGAGGCAATCGTTTCCGTTCCATCCTCAACGGGGAAGGTGCTTATGTGCTGGGCGGGCAGTTGCTGTTTGGCCGTGCGGCCGGAGGGATCTCCAACCCTGAGATCGCGTGGGAAGAACAAAAGACCCTGGATATTGGGGCAGACCTCAGACTCTTTGACGGCAAGGTCGATATCACTTTTGATTACTTCAACAAACGTACAGAAGACCTGCTGGTCTCTCCACCCGTTTCGGGTATATTAGGAGCAGCGGCTCCAGGTTCGGGTTCACCGGTAGTGAATGCCGGGACCGTGGAAAACAAAGGTTTCGAGTTCGTCATTGGCTATAGCAGTGATCCCACCAAGGATTTTTCCTTCGGGATCAACTACAACGCTACCTTGCTTGAGAACGAAGTGATTTCCGTAAACAACGGAGTTGGATTTATACCCGGTGGCTCTTTCGGAGTCGGCCAGGACCCACCTGCCCGTATGGAAAACGGAAAACCCCTGGGGTATTTCTTCGGCCTTCAGACCGATGGCATCTTCCAGAACCAGGCTGAGGTGGATGCACATGCCACCCAGGCCAATGCCGCCCCAGGCGACCTCAGGTTTGTCGATATCAATGGGGACGGAGTCATCGATAATGACGACCGTACCGATATCGGAAACCCGATACCCGATGCGACCATGGGTCTGAACATTTCCCTGAACTACAAGGACTGGGATTTCACGGCCTACGCCTTTGCTTCCATCGGAAACGAAATCGTCCGGAATTACGAACGCAACCAGCCCCTGGTAAACCGATCTGTCTATACACTGAACAGATGGACCGGCGAGGGAACCACCAACGAATTCCCCAGGGTGACCACAGGAGCCACATCCAATATCCTGTTCTCCGATTATTTTGTGGAGGACGGCTCATTTGTACGTCTGCAAAATGCGCAGATCGGTTACACCCTTCCACGCAGGATCGTCGATAATGTGGGGATTGATCAGCTACGGGTCTATATTTCAGGGAACAACCTGTTTACCCTGACGGAATACAGGGGCTATGATCCCAGTGCTTCTTCCGGAGCGCCCATTGGAGCCGGGATAGACCAGGGATTTTATCCAGTACCCAGGACGTACTTATTAGGGGTTAATCTAAAATTTTAATCAAGCGGTATGAAAACGAGATATATAAAAGTAGGACTTATAATGCTGGTTTCAGGATGGCTTGCACTTTCCTGTGGGGACGACTTCGTCGACGTGCCATCTTTTGATGAGGACTCTGAGAACTTTTTCAATTCCGAATCGGACTATCAGGAAGCGCTGATTGCGGCCTATGATATGCTGCAGTCTACTTACCTCAACGTGATGGTCGGGGAGATCGCCAGCAACAATACCCTGGCCGGGGGAGAAAGCGCTACGGACGTACCCGGCATACAGGAGATAGACGATATGACCCATACCCCGGTAAACCAGCAGCTCAGGGATATCTGGAGCTGGATGTTCGCCGGTGTGAACCGCGCGAACTATATCCTGGAATTCCAGGACAAGACGGATTTTCCGGGTAAGGATGCGGTCCTTGCAGAAACGAGGTTCCTCAGGGCCTATTATTATTTTGAACTGGTAAAATGGTTCGGTCCCCTGCCTTTTAACGTGCAGGAACCGGACAGAAGGATCCTCTTCGGGGACCAGGATGTACTGGAACGCCAGCCCGAGGAAGTCATCTACGGCCTGATTGAATCAGACCTGATCTTTGCAGCCGCCAATTTGCCGGCCGTACAGGCAGAGACCGGAAGGGCTACCAAAGGCGCTGCTCAGGCGCTGCTGGGCAAGGCGTACCTCTATCAGGAAAAGTTCACCGATGCCGCAGCCATTTTGGATGAACTGATCAATACCGGCCCCTATGACCTGCTGCAGGATTACAGCACAATGTTCGAAAACTTCAACGAGAACAACATCGAATCCGTATTTGAAGTGCAATACACAGATGTGGAAGGAGCCGGATTTGGATGTTTACAGTGCAGTGAAGGAAATGTGGCCGTCGGGTTTAACGGAATACGAAATTACGCAGGTCCTGTGTTTGAATCGGGCTTCAGTTTCAACGTGCCTACACAGGAGGTCTACGATGCCTTTGACCCCAGTGATGTCAGAAGGGACGTGGCCATCCTGGATATCGAAGCCTGGGCCGCCGCCAACCCCGAGGTCTCCTATGTGGAGGGGTTTGAGCATACCGGATTCTACAACCGAAAGTACATCGCTCGCCAGGGTGATCTCAACACACCTGATGCCAACCTCACCAACCCAAATAACTACAGGGCCATTCGCTTTGCCGATGTCTTGCTGATGGCTGCTGAAGCCCACAACAGGACCGGTAATGATACCCGGGCCCAGCAGTACCTCAATCGGGTTCGGAACAGAGCCGGTCTCGGAAACATCAATGATACAGGAACTGCCCTGAGAAATGCGATCTACGACGAGCGCCGACTCGAGCTCGTGGGAGAAGGGCACCATTTCTTCGACCTGGTCCGAACTGGAAGGGCTGCCCAGGCGATCAACGGCTTTACAGCGGGGAAACACGAATTGTTCCCCATCCCATCCATAGAAATTGAATTGGCAGGAAACCGCTGGAATCAGAATCCCGGCTATTAATAAAAAATAAACTTTGAACAAATGAAAATTCTATCCAGACTACTCGTACTCTTTTTAGTGATAAGTGGCTTCCATTCCTGTACGGAAGAGGAAACCAGCTATGTATTCGAAGGGATGTCAGCACCTACGGAGGTCAATGCAATATTCGATATTGCCAATGACGACTCCGGGGAGGTCAGCGTAACCCCTACGGCTAACGGAGCTGCTCTGTTCCGCATTTATTTCGGAGACCAGGAGAATGAATCTCCCACTGAGGTAGCCCCCGGTGAAACCGTGACCCATGTCTACGGAGAAGGGGAATTCACCCTCAGGATCGTGGCTGTGGGCATGACCGGACTCACCAGTGAGTTGTCCAGGGTAGTGACCATATCATTCTCTGCACCCACCAATCTGCAGGTGGACATTGTCCAGTCAAACCCGCTCGAAGTAACCGTTACTCCGTCGGCAGAGAATGCCACGGTTTACGACATTTATTTTGGGGACGTAGAGAACGAAGAACCAACAACGATCATGAACGGGGAGTCTGCCGTTCACGTCTACGCTCAGCCAGGTGATTACACGATCCGAGTTGTAGCTCGTGGTGCGGGTGCCGCCACTGCCGAGGTTTCCCAGGTATTCACCGTGGTAGACCTGCAGAATGCTGAGGCCTTCCCAATCACTTTCGAATCTAATGAGACCCTGACCGGCGTTTTCGAAGAATCAGGAGGCGTTACAGGATCCCCGATCGCCAATCCGGACACCAACGGGAACAGTTCGGAAACTGTTTATGAATTCAACAAGGCTGACGGAGCTCCCTGGTACTCAGGGATATTCCACATCTTCTCACAGGACATGGACCTCAGCTCTAACCAGCGCTTCTCACTCAAAGTGTGGTCGCCCAAAGCCGGAGTCAACATTCGCTTCCAGATCGAAAAAGAAGGAGGCGGAGGTGGAGCCACGCTCTTTGTGGACCAAACCGTGGATACAGCCAATGAATGGGTGACTCTGAGCTACGATTTCACAGGAATCGTCAACGGATCTGACGCCTATGACAAATTCGTGATCTTCCCGGATTTTGACGACATAGGCCAACCCGCAGGTGACGGATCTATTTACTACTTTGACGATATCGACCTCGGCGGTAGCTGTACGGCAGAAACCGAAGAGAACATCGATCCGGCACTGGGAGATATCAACTGGACCTTCCAGACCAATGACTTTGCCCATTCCTTTGAACCTTTTGGTGATATCAATTCTTCCATCGTCAGCAACCCCAACCCAAGCGGGATCAACACCAGCTGCAACGTACAGAGTTATATCAAGACACCCGGTTGCCAAACATGGTCCGGGGTTGGAAAAGGCCTTGCGAATGCGATCGACCTGACCACCTCTCCCAATAAGGTGTTCACCATGAAGGTGCTGGCAGAGACCCAGGTGACCGAAGTGACGCTGAGACTCGAGTTTGAGCCATTCCCCAATGTGGATCCTGCCGTGGATGTGGTACAGACCATTTCACAGGTAGGTGTATGGGAGGAACTGGTGTTCGATTTCTCTGCCCACAGCGATAAGACCTTCAAGAGTATTATCGTATACTTCGACAGGGATCAGCCTTGTGACGGTGCTGTTTACTACTTCGATGACATTAAGCAGGTGGCCGACGCCGGTGGAAGCGGGGGAACTTCTCCATCCGTTCCGGCTCCGACACCCACCCAGGCCCAGGCC
>NZ_JBFGBM010000060.1:0-13330 GCF_041567615.1 Muriicola sp. | reverse complement strand
TCTGCTACAAAGTGTGATCTCATCGGGTAACCGTTTTCTAAGAATGTTGCAAAGATAACAGAAATCCGTGTGCGCCAAACCCGTGCTTTTTTTAATAAATCGGGTGGATTTGACTACTTTAGACGCATGGTTCTAGTCACGGGAGGTACAGGTTTATTGGGCTCACATCTTCTGCTCACCTTAATGCGTAATAACGAGGTAGTGAGGGCTACCTACCGGACCGAATCCTCCTTGAGGGAAACCAGATCACTTTTTGAATATTATTCAAAGGATGGCCAGGCCCTCTTTGAGAAGATTGATTGGGTTAAGGCCAATATCACGGATATTCCTGCACTGGAATCTGCCTTTGAAGGGATCACCCGGGTCTACCACGCAGCCGCAATGATCTCCTTTAACCCGGCTGCCTGGGAAGCGTTGAAAAAAACTAATGTGGAGGGCACGGCCAATATCGTAAACCTCTCCCTGGCCCATGGAGTGGAGAAACTCTGTTACGCGAGTTCCATAGCAGCTGTTGGAAAGGGGGTGCAGCATGGGAGCGTCACCGAGGAAAATGAATGGGCTGAGACAGAATCGAGTGTCTATGCCCTGTCCAAACACCTGGCCGAGATGGAGGTCTGGAGGGGGTCCCAGGAAGGTCTCGATGTGGTCTTGGTGAACCCGGGAGTGATCCTGGGGGCCGGGAACTGGAACCAGGGGAGCCTGAGATTCTTTAAAAACACGGCCCGGGGGATGAGGCGTTATTTTCCCGGAGGTACGGGATTTGTCGATGTCATGGACGTGGTTCATTGCATGTACCAACTCATGAAATCGGATGTCCGGAACGAAAGATTTATTACGGTAGGCGGGAACCTCACTTACGAGGAATTTCTCGGATCTCTTAGCGAGGCTTTCGGCATGCCCCGCCCCTCAAAGCAGATCCCTTTATGGATTCTGGAACTGGGTTGGAGGCTGGACTGGTTCAGCCATTACTTCCTGAGGACCAAAAGGCGACTTACCCGTGACACCGTGAATTCCCTGAACAATCCGCGCCAGTATTCCTCCCAAAAAATAAAAGACACTCTGGGATTTGAATTCACCGATCCCCGGGAAAGTATCCATCTGTATTGCGAATATTTCCGGAAAACGTACCTGTCTCCCTCCTCCTAGTCTTCCTCGACAGACAGGGAATCCTTGATCTGCCTGCTTCTTGAGATCAGACTGTCATTGCGCCTCTGTCTCTCCTCTTCAAACAGGGTCCTTTCCTTGTCGAGTCGGGCTGCAACTTCCTTGTACATCGCCTCGTAGACCAGGGGCTGGGATGCGTAATACATATCACTTTTCACAAACTGAAGGCTGTCAACTCCGTATTGCCGGAAGAGAAAATCGGTGGGATTTTCAAAGTGCTTTTCCAGGATGGCCCTGTTTGTGCTTTTGGCCGAATTCAGCACAGCCATCTCGTATATGAGCTCAGTCATCTTCTCCCTTGGGATGAGGTCTTCAGGTTTTTTTACCACCTCCTCGGCACAGGAAAACGCCAGAAGTGAAGTCAGCACAAGGAAGATATACTTTTTCATGGCCTGTTAAATGTGAGGCGTTTGGCTTTCCTTTCTTCTGAAATAGTTCCATTGTCATATGCCAGATGACCATTGACAAAGGTATGGGTAATCCTGGAACGAAAACGCGTGCCCTCAAAGGGTGACCAGCGGCACTTGTACAGGATATTTCCCTTTTTCACCTTCCAGGGATCATCGGGGTCTACGACGGTCAGATCTGCGAAATATCCTTCCCTGAGGTAACCCCTGTCCTGAATCTGGAAGAGGATGGCAGGGTTGTGACACATCTTGGTGACCATCATCTCCAAAGGTATCTTTCCGTCCAGTACTTTTTCCATCATGGCAGGTAAGAGGTGCTGAACAAGGGGGCCTCCGGAAGGGGCCTTAACATAGGTCTGGTCCTTTTCTTCCAAAGTATGAGGTGCGTGGTCCGTGGCGATCACGTCGATCCTGCCGTCGAGCAGGGCCTCCCACAAAGCCTTACGGTCCGATGCTTTTTTCACTGCCGGATTCCATTTGATGTGTGTTCCCCTTGTCTCATAATCCTCATCCGAGAACCACAGGTGGTGCAAACACACCTCAGCGGTAATCTTCTTTTTCTCAAGCGGTATTGCATTGGTGAACAAATCCATCTCCTTCCCGGTAGAAAGGTGGAAGACATGGAGTCGTGCCCCAGTTTTCTTAGCCAGGGCAACGGCCTTTGAGGAAGAAAGGTAGCAGGCTTCTTCACTTCGGATAAGCGGGTGGCATTTGATGGGGATGTCATCCCCGTATTTTGCCCTGAACATCTCCAGATTATGCCTAATGGTAGACTCGTCCTCACAGTGGGCCGAAATGACCATTTCGGTATTCCTGAAAATCTGTTCCAGGACCACCTCGTCATCGACTAGCATGTTACCGGTAGAGGACCCCAGGAAAAGTTTTACCCCGGAGCAGGCATTCCTGTCTAGTTTTTTTAATTCTTCCAGGTTGTCGTTGGTTCCGCCAAAAAGGAAGGAATAGTTGGCAAAGGACGACCTTGCCCCCATCTGGAATTTCTCTTCCAGTTTTTCAATGGTGGTGGTTTGAGGGACCGTGTTAGGCTGTTCCATATAGGTGGTGATCCCTCCGGCCAATGCTGCCTTACTTTCTGAATAAATATCCCCTTTATGGGTAAGCCCAGGCTCCCTGAAATGGACCTGATCATCAATGATTCCGGGCAATAGATACTTGCCATCAATATCGATCACCCTTGCAGTTGGCGAAGAAAGAGAAGGCCCTATACGTGAGATCCTCTCCCCTTCTATTTGGAGGTCACCTTCTGTGATCCTCCCTTCATTTACTATTCGGGCATTCTTAATGATCGTGCTCCTCATATTTTAAAAACCGTTTCTTTTGAATAGACTTCTTATCCGCATACTGATCACCCCGAAGACGGCTTCCCAGATAATGGATGTGCTCATTTTGGATTTTCCTTTTTCCCTATCCGTAAAGATAATGGACACTTCCTCTATCCTGAATTTTTTGAGATATGCCCGATATTTCATCTCGATCTGAAAGGCATATCCTATGAATTTTACCGAATCGAGGTCCAGCGTTTCCAGCACCTTCCTCTTGTAACAGACAAATCCCGCCGTAGGGTCGTGCACCTTCATCCCGGTGATGAGTTTTACGTAAAATGAGGCTCCGTAGGACAGGAGTATCCTGTACAAGGGCCAATTGACCACATTCACCCCTTTCTTATATCTCGAACCCACCACCACATCAGCCCCATTCACACAGGCTCTGTACAGTCTCGGCAGGTCTGAGGGCCTGTGGGAAAAATCAGCATCCATCTCGAAAATATATTGGTATTCCCTTTCGAGAGCCCATTTAAACCCGTGAATATAGGCCGTACCCAGGCCTGATTTCTCCTTCCTCTCCTCCAAAAAGAGCCTATCGGGGAATTTCTTTTGTAATTCCTTTACGGCAGCCCCCGTCCCATCCGGAGAATTATCATCGACAACCAGGACATCAAAATCCTTGGGCAGGTCGAAAACGGCTTTCACAATCGCCTTGATATTCTCAATCTCATTGTACGAGGGGATGATTACTAAACTGTCTGTCATCAATTGCAGGGGATTATGGCAAAAATAAACCTTTCACCCGACTGTAATTGAATGATGGTGAATTTTCTTGGCAGAAGAGGTAAAGAGTAAGATGTGATTATTCGTAATTTTGACCCGAAGCAGATACAGCATGAGAAACCAATTCCCGAAGATATTCCTTTACTTCCTCGGTCTTATTCTTCTCCTGAACCTAATTCAGGCTACTGCGACACAACTGATCTTTGACGAGGCGTATTACTGGTATTACGCTAAAGACCTCAGCTGGGGATATTTTGACCATCCTCCTATGGTAGCTTTCCTTATCGCTCTGGGCCAGGTCTTCTTCGATGGCGAACTCGGGGTAAGGATGATGAGCTGTCTCCTCGGGGTTGGGACCATGTCTGTGATCTGGCTTTTGGTGGATGACCCGAAGAAAAGAGAGTTCATCCCGCACTTCTTTGTGTTGCTGACCTCTATGCCTTTGTTACACGCGTATGGATTCCTGACCCTGCCGGACACCCCTCTGCTTTTCTTCACAGCCCTGTTCTTTCTCGCTTACCGGAATTTTTTGGCGGCTCCGGGAGCCGGGAAGGCCGTCTTGCTGGGTCTGGTCATGGCCGCACTGATGTACAGCAAATACCACGCCTTCCTGGTTATTGTCTTTGTCTATCTCTCAAACCCTGGCCTGATCAGAGATCGTTACGCGTGGCTGGCTGTTCTGGTTTCCCTTCTGGCCTACAGCCCTCATTTCTTGTGGCTATACGAGAATCGTTTTGTTTCCGTCAATTACCATCTTTTTGAGAGGCCCAACCGGCCCTATGAGTTCTTTGATTTTACCCTGGGTTATTTCGTCAATCTGGTCGCGATCTTCGGGCTCACCTTTTACTGGATCTATCGGGCTGCATTGAAAACCAGGGCGAAAGATCTTCTGACCCGGGCTATGCTCTTTGTGAGCCTGGGTATTTTGCTCTTCTTTTTTCTCTCCAGTTTTCAGAGACGGGTACAGACCCAGTGGATCATCGTCATCTGTATTCCGATGGCCGTTCTTGCATTCAGGTATATGCTGGAACACGAAGGGACCCGGAAATGGATCTTCAGAATGGGGCTGGTGAACATCGCCATCCTGATGTTCCTGAGAATCGGACTCGTTTTCGAACCCCTTTTTCCCGTAGTTTATGAGACCCATGGGAACCGGACCTGGGTGCAAAAGATCACTTCCCAGGCCGGGGACATCCCGGTGGTCTTTGAGAACTCATACCGAATGGCTCCCATGTTCGAGTTCTACTCCGGCAATCCGTCCTTTTCCCTGAACAACGCCTGGTACCGTGAAAATCAATACTCCATCGATTCCTCTGAAGCCCGTATGAGGCACAAACGCGTGCTCTACGTTTCAAGATTCATGCCTGGAGGAGACATCTCCTTTACTATGCCAGACAGTACCCTTTTTTATGGATTATATATAGACCCATTCAAGTCTTACAGAAAACTCCGGACAGAGATCACTACTCTTCCCGAGACCGGAGCCGGCACCCGTTTCTCCTTTGATGTGAGAAATCCTTACGACTTTGAGGTACCCCTATCGGAATTGAAGTTCGGACTAGAATTTCTGGACGGGTATAAACAGATCCAGAAGGTCATCCCTGTTGAAGCCAGACCAGAGAAAGATCAAACCCTCCTTCCACCGGGCGAAAGTATACGTATGGATGCTTTATTCCCCAAAGAGTCAGTGGAGGATGCAGCCTTCGTAAAGGTGGTCATTTCTGAAAATGGGTTGAGATGGGGGCTTAACGGAAAGAGAAAAGCGATACAATAATGGAACCCGTACTAAGGCAGATCGGACAGGCAGACTGGATGACGGTGATCATCTTCACAAGTGCCTTATTCCTGGTACTCGCAAAGGCACTTTTTTACACCCGGTTCATGAACTTTATCATTCTTCCTTTCAATAGCAAGTACGTCTTTCTTTACAACAAAAAGGATAAGTTGCTCAACTGGTTTAACTTGTTCTTAGGCATCTTTGCACTGCTCAATTTTTCTCTTTTTATCTATATAGGTATCGATCTCTACCGACCGGAAGGAATGATCACATCCCTGTTGCTTTACGGGATTATCATGATCTTCCTCTTTCTGTTCCTGCTTGCGAAAATACTTACACAACTCAGCAGTGGTGCCATCTTTAATTCCCAAGCGGTAATTACAGAGATCCTTTTCAAAAAGATCTCCTATTTCAATTACAGCGGGCTGGTTATTTTTCTGATGAATCTTTTGCTGGCCTTCGTATTCATGGGGTCTAAACAGATTTATTTCCTCGGCGCCGTCCTCGCGGGCATCATCTTTTTCATCGGTTGGGCGACCATCATCAAAACGCATCTAAAGTTCGTATCTTCTTACTTTTTCTATTTTATTTTGTACCTTTGCGCACTTGAAATTGCCCCTTTGATTATTATTCTGAACACCCTTAATGTTTGATGTCTATGAAAGTCAAAACGATTTTAGTATCCCAGCCTGAACCTAAAATGGAAAACTCTCCATACCTTCGGCTTATCGAGAAGGAACACGTTCGGGTAGATTTCAGGCCTTTTATTCACGTAGAAGGCGTAGATGCAAAATCGGTAAGACAACAAAGGATAGACCTCAAGGATTTTACCGCCATCATCCTGACCAGCCGTAATTCGGTAGACCATTTTTTCCGCATTGCAGAAGAAATGAGGTTCAAGGTGCCAGACACCATGAAATACTTCTGCCAGTCTGAGGCCGTAGCCTTCTACCTGCAGAAATATGTGGTATACAGAAAAAGGAAGATCTATGTGGGCAAGAGAAACTTCGTGGACCTTCAGCCGTTGTTCAAGAAATACAAGGACGAAAAATTCCTTCTTCCTTCCTCGGACGTTTTGAAATCCATCGTACCGGATACCCTCGACGAATTAAAACTCAATTGGACCAGGGGTATATTTTACAAAACGGTGATCAGTGACCTTTCTGACCTCAGGGACGTGTATTACGACGTGCTCGTCTTCTTCAGTCCTTCCGGAATTGAATCCCTGCTCAAGAATTTCCCTGATTTTGAGCAGAACAATACGAGGATCGCTGTATTCGGTAACTCAACGATTCAGGCTGCCACCGAAGCAGGTCTCAGGATTGATATTCAGGCTCCTACGCCTGAAACACCTTCCATGACCATGGCGCTCCAGAAATACATCACCAGCGTAAACAAGAAATAAATCCGGATTCGGGTCCGCGATTTTCATTTCCCTTTATTCGTCATTAGAAGCCATATCGCTGGGGACCTCCCCTGCGGATTTCCTCACTGGCATAACTTTCGAACTTCTTGAAATTCTCTCGAAAGGCATTGGATAGTTTAAAGGCCGTCTTGTAGTAGGCTTCGTCGTTGTTCCAGGTTGCTCTCGGACTCAACACGCTGGTGGGGACGCCTGGACAGGATCTTGGCTGGGCCACCCCGAACACTGAATGGATGTGATATGTATCATAGGAATAAAGGCCTAATGCACCGCTCAGTGCAGCATGGATCATGGCCCGCGTGTATTTTAACTTCATCCGTGTCCCAACGCCATAAGGTCCTCCGGTCCATCCCGTATTCACCAGCCACACATTCACTCCGGATTCCTGCATCTTCCTGCTGAGCATCTCAGCGTATTTGGTGGGATGAAGTGGCATGAAGGGAGCTCCAAAACAGGCTGAGAAAGAAGGGATGGGTTCCACAACCCCGGCCTCCGTACCGGCCACCTTTGCCGTATATCCGGAAATGAAATGGTAAGCAGCCTGACTCGGGGTCAACTTGCTGATGGGCGGAAGTACTCCGAAAGCATCAGCAGTCAGAAAGAATATGTTTTTCGGATTCTTGCCGATGGAGGGCTGCTGTGTGTTTTCTATGTGATAGAGGGGGTAGCTTACCCGCGTATTCTGAGTAATACTGGTATCTCCAAAGTCGACATGCCCGTCCTTATCCATGATGACATTTTCAAGGATCGCTCCCTTTTTTATGGCGTGGTAGATCTCTGGTTCACTTTCTTCAGACAGGTTGATCACCTTGGCATAGCATCCGCCTTCAAAATTGAAGATGGTATTTTCTTTTGTCCAGCCGTGTTCATCATCCCCGATCAGTCTTCGATTGGGATCGGTAGAAAGGGTCGTCTTACCTGTCCCCGAAAGGCCGAAGAAAATGGCAGTATCCCCTGCCTCCCCGACATTCGCTGAACAGTGCATGGGCAGTGTATTTCGATACACAGGCAAGAGGAAATTCAGGGCAGAAAAGATCCCTTTTTTTATCTCCCCTGTGTACCCGGTACCCCCTATCAAAGCGATTTTTCGGGTAAAGTTCAGGATGGCGAAATTGTGCTGTCTTGTCCCTGCTGTTACGGCATCGGCCGTAAAGCCCGGGGCATTGACCACCAGCCAGTCTGCACTGAAAGTTTCCAGTTCTTCTTCCGAAGGGCGGATGAACATATTGTATGCGAACAGGTTTGACCAGGGATATTCATTGATCACCCGAATCCCGAGCTGGTAATCCTTATCAGCGCACGCGTAGCAATCCCTCACATAGACCTCTTTATCCGACAGGTAGGCAGTGACCTGGTCGTAAAGGGCGTCAAATTGCTCAGGGGCAAAAGGTTTATTGACAGCGCCCCACCATACCTTATCCTCGGTGATAGCATCTTTAACGATAAAACGGTCCTGGGGAGCGCGTCCCGTGAACTCACCTGTATTAACGGCCAGAGCCCCGGAGGAAGCCTCGCGGCCCATCCCTTTGTCAAGGGTCTCCTGGTGAAGTTGATCGGAATCCCATTGATAGTGAATGCGTTTGCTTTTGATACCGTAGGCTGTCAGCGAAATCGATTTCGTAAAAGGTTTGGAGGTTGCCATGGAAAGTAGTTTTTATGGCACAAAACTAGAAAAAATTTATGCGATGCGACAGGATTTCAGGCATAGTTTAGTCGAAATACTTAAAAATGCGATATCCCAGTATTATCCATCCCAGGATAAGGAAAAATCCCCCTAAAGGTGTGAGTAAAGCGATCCCTTTAAAAGGGACGGAAGTAAGGCTGTCCGTGGCCAGCAAGTAGATCGAAAAGGAGAACAGAATGATCCCTGCAGTCAGAGAGACATAGGCCCATTTCTTGTCTTGTTCCTGGATGACGGAGGTAGAGCCAAGCCACAGGAGCAGAAGGGAATGGTACATCTGATATCGCACTCCCGTCTCATAGCTTTGCAGGGAAGAACCGCTGAGCATGTCTTCCAAACCGTGAGCCCCAAAGGCCCCCAGGATCACCGATAAAAGACCGAATATCACCCCGGTCAACATAATTCTCCTGTTCATAACTTAACTCCTATTAATTCTTAAACACGTTTCTTATTGATACCTTAGTGCCGTTGTTTTTCAAAGGTAATCAATACGCATGAGCCGGAACATACTGATATTCGGAGCTGGAAAATCCACTTCCTACCTCCTGGATTATTTTATAGAAAAATCAGGACCTGAAGCGCTCCAACTCACTATTGCAGATCTGCATACAGACCACATTCCATCCCACATACGGAATCACGATACCGTTACCTTGTCCAATCTGGATATCACCGATGCGGAAACGCGGAAGAAGGCGGTAACCGGAGCTGATATTGTGGTTTCCATGCTACCAGCGCGTTTGCACCACCTGGTCGCCAGGGATTGCCTGGACCTCAAAAAGAACCTGGTAACCGCTTCCTATGTCAGCAAGGAAATGGAGGAGATGAAGGAAGAGGTGAAAAAAAGCGGACTCATCTTTATGAATGAAATTGGCCTGGACCCTGGGATAGACCATATGAGTGCCATGCAGATCATTGACGATATCAGGGCCCGGGGAGGGAATGTGCTCCTTTTTGAATCCTTTACCGGCGGACTGGTTGCTCCCGAGAGCGATACCAACCAGTGGAACTACAAATTCACCTGGAACCCGAGGAACGTGGTCCTGGCCGGGCAGGGGGGAGCGGCTAAATTCATACAGGAAGGCACTTATAAATACATCCCATACCACAAACTCTTCCGGAGGACAGAATTCATGGAGATCCCGGGTTATGGCATCTTTGAAGCCTATGCCAACCGCGATTCCCTCAATTACAGGGAAGCCTATGGCCTGCAGAAGGCACTGACCCTGTATAGGGGTACCATGAGGCGGGTCGGTTTTTCCAAGGCGTGGAACATGTTCGTACAACTCGGAATGACCGATGACAGTTATACGGTTGAGAATTCGGAAAATATGTCCTACAGGGAATTCACAAACCTCTTCCTTCCTTACTCGCCTACGGATTCCGTTGAACTCAAACTGAGACATTACCTGAAGATAGACCAGGACGACATCATGTGGAGTAAGTTGTTGGAGCTAGACATTTTCAACCCGAAAAAGATCATTGGCCTGAAAAACGCCACCCCGGCCCAAATGCTTCAGAAGATCCTGGAAGACAAATGGACCCTGGGTGAAGACGACAAGGACATGATCGTGATGTACCACAAGTTCGGCTATCAGATAGATGGGAAGAAAAAACAGATCGACGCCAACATGGTCGTCCTTGGTGAGAACAGGACGCATACCGCTATGGCCAAAACCGTTGGGTTGCCCGTGGCCATGGCCACCCTGCTCATCCTCAACAAAAAGATAACCACACCTGGGGTACAAATACCTATACGGAAGGAAGTATACGAACCTATCCTCGAGGAATTAAAGGGCTATGGTGTTGAATTCAGGGAATACGAGGTTCCCTACCTGGGGTATAATCCGGATTCCGTAGCAGGTTAGATTTTGTAAGGAGAATTGGTATATTTAACAGCACTTCAAAATTAAAATATGCCTCCTTCAAACGATAGGGTCAAAATAGACGGGATCGACAAAAAAATCCTCAGATATTTGATGGAAGATGCGAGGAAGCCTATCCTCGAGATAGCCAGGAATATAGGGATCTCAGGCGCCGCCATTCATCAGCGGCTGAGAAAACTGGAAAAATCCGGGCTTATTGCGGGTTCCAAATTTGTGATCAATCCAAAGATACTCGGGTATACCACCATGGCGTACATCGGGATATTTCTGGATAAGGCGATGAGCAACCCCACGGCAGTCAAGGCCCTTGAGAAGATCCCCGAAGTACTGGAGTGTCATTACACAACGGGAAACTGGTCTATCCTGATCAAAGTGTTGTGCAAGGACAACGAACATCTCATGTACGTACTCAACAAACAAATTCAACAGATCGAAGGGGTGTCCAGGACTGAGACGTTCATTTCCCTCAATCAGCAGATAGACCGCCAGATCACCATATAAAAACCCGGAAGAAAATTCTCTCCCGGGTTATCTATTCATTTATTTGGACGTTCAGTCCCTGCTTCCAAAAACCTGGAATCCCCAGTATACCAAAGTGGCAAGTGCACCAATGGCCGCAACGAGGTAGGTCCTGGCTGCCCATTTCAGGGCATCCTCAGATCCCTTGTATTCTTCCTGTGTTACCATGTTCCTGCTTTTGAGCCAGGCCAGGGCGCGGTTACTGGCGTCGTATTCCACCGGCAGGGTAATGAAGCTGAACAGGGTGGCCAGTCCCATCATGACGAGTCCCGCGACAGCGACGTAAAATCCTAGTGCGGACCCGGAAGCGGCGCCAAGGACGATACCGCCCAAAACGACCCAAGTGGATAGCCCAGAGGTCACACTGACCACTGGGACGAGTCTGGAACGCATGGTCAGCCATTCATAGGCCTTTGCGTGTTGTACTGCATGCCCGCATTCGTGGGCTGCCACAGCTGCTGCCGCGGCATTTCTCTGACTGTACACACCTTCACTGAGGTTGACCGTTTTGTTCACGGGATTGTAGTGGTCTGTCAGCATCCCGGCCGTAGAGATCACTTTCACATCCCTGATGCCGTGGTCTGCCAGCATTTTTTCGGCGATCTCCGCTCCGCTCATCCCATTCCGCAAATGTACCTTGGAATAGTGCTTGAATTTACTTTTGAGTTTACTGCTAACCAGCCAGCTCACCAGGGCTATGCCTCCCAACAGTATATAATAGATCATCATAGATTTCGAATTTTAAATTAAATGTACGAAGAACACAGCAAAAACCCCGCCAATTGAAGCGGGGTTTATTATACTGACAAAATGTACATACCTAAGCAAAGACGGGTTCCAGGGTAAAGGCCTCTGCAATCTCTTTATAGGCGATCTCACCCTCTATAATATTCAGGCCTTTGTGCAGAGCAAGGTCTTCCTCACATGCCTTGTACCATCCCTTGTTAGCAAGATCGAGTACATAGGGCAGGGTCACATTGGTAAGGGCCATGGTTGAGGTATATGGCACCGCCCCGGGCATATTGGCCACTGAATAATGCACCACATCGTCGATAATATAGATGGGGTCTTCGTGTGTGGTGGGTCTGGTAGTTTCCACACAACCCCCCTGGTCTACGGCCACATCTACGATGACTGTACCCGGACGCATGGTCTTGAGCATGTCGCGTGTGATCAGATTGGGCGCCTTCGCCCCTTTCAGGAGTACTCCGCCAACGATGAGGTCATGGGTCTGTATGTGCTTTCTGATGTTGAATTCATTGGAGTATTCGGTAACTACATGGCTGGGCATGACATCATTGATGTACCTGAGCCTTTTCATATTGATATCGAGTATGGTTACGTGCGCTCCCAGACCGGCTGCCATTTTAGCAGCCTGGGTTCCCACTACGCCGGCGCCGAGGACCAGTACTTTTCCCGGTGCCACACCGGGGACTCCGCCCAGCAATACTCCCCTCCCTTTTTTGGGTTTCTCCAGATACTTGGCCCCTTGCTGTATCGCCATCCTCCCGGCTACCTCAGACATGGGTGTCAGGAGAGGCAGGGTACCGTCACTGTCTTCAACCGTCTCGTAGGCGATGCAAATAGCCCCACTTTTGAGCATGGCCCTGGTCAGGGGTTCGCTGGAGGCGAAGTGGAAATAGGTAAAGATCACCTGCCCCTGTCTGATGAGTTCGTATTCCTGCTCTACAGGTTCCTTGACCTTTACGATCATATCGCTCAGTTCGTAAACCTCAGCTAGGGACTGCAGGATGGTGGCTCCCGCTTCTGTGTAATCCTCATCAAAAAATCCACTTCCTTCGCCGGCAGTGGATTGCACATAAACTTTGTGGTGGTTCTTCACCAGTTCAAAGACCCCTGCGGGGGTCATACCCACACGGCTTTCGTTGTTCTTGATCTCTTTAGGTACCCCGATTATCATACTTAGAAATGTTTGTTCGTTCCTCAAAAATGGAATTATATATCCTGTCGAGGAAAAAAAATCGATGAAATGCAGGGGTAATGCTCCTAAAAAGTTATTTTTTTGACTATCACCCCCTATTTTTTAGGGGGTGTATTTTCAAAACATTATTATTTTTTGAAATATTTATTCGAAAGAGGGGGGGTGTATGATCAGATAACAATATTTACGATCTTCCCGGGAACGACGATTACCTTGCGCGGGGGCTTACCTCCGAGCTGCGATTGGGTTTTTTCATCGCCCAAAACTCTTTTCTCTATCTCCTCTTTGCTCAGATCAAGCGGAAGGGTGAGGGTAAAACGCATCTTCCCGTTGAAGGAGATAGGATATTCCTTCTGATCCTCCACGAGGAATTTTTCATCAAATTCAGGGAAGTCGGCATGGCTTACGGAAGTATCATGACCGGGCCCCCGGGGATGTAGCTCAGTCTGGCAGAGCACCTGGTTT
>NZ_JBFGBM010000059.1:0-13602 GCF_041567615.1 Muriicola sp. | reverse complement strand
TCCTGGGAATCTGTATCGCCATCCTGGTGGGATACTGGGTCTGGCTGGGCTTTGTCCCTTTTGACGGGGGAGCTCCTACCTTTGACAGGGCGCCCAACAACTGGGCGAATTACATCGATCTTCAAGTGTTTGGTACCCATATGTACAAGGAAGACTACGATCCCGAAGGACTGCTGAGTACGTTGCCTTCCATAGCATCATCTTTGCTGGGGATCTTTACAGGACTTATCCTCATTTCAAAAAGGCCCAGAAAAGAGGTGATCATGCTGATGCTGGGCATCTTTATGGTGGTCATGGGGTATCTTTGGGATACCGTATTCCCCATCAACAAGGCCCTGTGGTCCAGCAGTTTTGTCCTGGTCACTGCGGGATGGGCCAATATTTTCCTGGCATTGATCTACTACCTCACTGATGTAAAAGGCTTCCAATTTGGCAGTATCTTCAAGTACACAGGGGCGAATGCCATCACCATCTACTTCCTTTCCAGCTTTATCACCAAACTCTTCTATTCCATCGAGGTAGCAGATGGGATGTCCCTTCACGGTTGGTTGTACGCGAATATCTACGTGCAATCCTTCCTCTCAGGCGAGATGTCCTCTCTGTTATACGGCTTGACGGTCACGGGGTTCTATCTTTTGCTGGCCTGGTACATGTACCGCAGGAAGATCTTTATCAAGGTCTGAGTCCTGCTCAATGAGCCTCACGGTGCCCAAAGGCCCATTTCAGGAAATCGGGAAAGATCTTTGCCCAGGTGGGCAGGTCGTGCTTGCCTCCTTCGATCTCCACATAGGTGATCTGCCCGGGATAGGAATACCCTTTGAGTTCCAGTTCCCTGATTAGATCGAGGGTGTCGTCTATGGAGTCAATAATGCCGTTTTGGTTGCGGTCTGCCTTCTCATCAAGGGTCCCGCACTGGAACCAGAATTTCAGGTGGGGGGAGTAGGTGCCTTCTTTTACCATATCCAGGACGATCCTGCTTCGGTCTTCGGGGTCTTTTTTTGTAAATGCTTTCTTTCGCCACCAAAAAGAACCGCTGAACACCCCTGCTTTTCCAAAGAGGTGGGGGCGGTTAAAGACGATGTCAAAGGCCGAAAGGCCTCCTAATGACATCCCGCAGTAAACCCAGTCTTCCTTGAGGGGGGATGCCCTGAATTCTTTCTTGAGGAAAGGGATGAATTCTTCGGTGATAAAACGGGCATACAAACCCGCTTTTTCTCCCCTTCCTTTATAATCTGCCGTACTGGCGGTGCCGTATTCGTGCATCCGGTGTTCATCGGTCTCCAGTCCGACGTAGAGGAATGGGGATATATTTTTCTGGGCATAGGCACGGGTCAGGGTCTTCTCCAGTCCGAGGGCTGTGTAATCTTGCCCGTCGTTCATCAGCAATACGGGGAAGTCTTTTCCTCCCTTGCGAAATGAGGGAGGAGCGATCAGCCTGAAACGCAGCTTTCTGTGTAAAAAACGAGATGAATAGGACCCTTTAAGGCTAATGTGGTCGACATGCAGAATCATCGGCTCATGCTAAAGGGGGCAAGTATAAGGAATCCGCTGAATTTAAGCGGGGTATAAACAAAAATAAAATACCTTTGCCCGGCAAAATTTATTGGTAAACTTAGAAAATTAGGTTACATTATCCTATGGCTTCCATGCAGTATATTCAGTACTACTCCCATACACTGGAAAGGAACATAAACCTTGAGATCACCGGGCACTGGGGATATCCCATCCTGATGTTCCCCTCTTCCTATGGCAGCTTTACCCAGAACAACGACTTCGGGCTTAATGGCTCCGTGATGAATTTCGTCGAGGAGGGCCGTATCAAGCTCTATAATGTAGAGACCCTGGACGGGATCACTTTCTACGCGGAAAACATGTCATCTGAGGTAAAGATCCACAATTACGAACTGTATATGCAGTTTCTGAAAAACGAGCTCATTCCCTATATCCAGCAGGAATGCAATACCCACAGAATAGCGGTAGCCGGGGTGAGTTTTGGGGGGTATCACGCAGGGAATACGGCCTTCCGTTTTCCGGACCTGGTCTCCCACCTCTTCTCCATGTCGGGGGTTTTCAATATTCGTAACTTTGTGCCCCTTTCTGATGATATGCGGATCTATTTCAATTGTCCGGATGAATTCATGCAGAACGAGGAGGGATGGAAATATCAGCACATGAATATCGTGCTGAGTACATCAGACTGGGACAGCTGTAAGCCCAAGAACGAACACATGGCGGGAATCCTGCAATCTAAAGGGATCCCCTACTGGTACGACGAAAAAAAATGGATCGACCACGACTGGCCACTGTGGAAGATGGTTTTTCCTGAGTACATCGGCCGTTATTTCTAATCGAACTAAACACAATTAATAAGATGATCAAAAGAGTTGGAATTTTATTTGGAATGGAAGACACCTTCCCCTGGGCCTTTATTGACAAGGTCAACGAACTGGGGAATGGGAAGGTCGTCGCTGAACCGGTCATGATAGACAAGGTGCAGCAGGGGATAGATTACGGTTACCACGTGATCATAGACAGGATTTCACAGGAAGTCCCTTTTTACAGGGCCTATTTGAAGAATGCTGCCCTGATGGGAACCTGTGTGATCAACAACCCGTTCTGGTGGAGTGCCGATGAGAAGTTCTTCAACAACTGTCTGGCTACACAGATCGGCGTACCCGTCCCAAAAACGGTCCTTTTGCCTTCCAAGCACAGACCTGACGATACCACGGAAAGGTCTTTCAGGAACCTGAAAGCACCTCTGGACTGGGAGTATATCTTCAATTATATCGGCTTTCCGGCCTATATGAAACCCCATTCCGGTGGAGGATGGAAAAGCGTATACAAAGTGAACGATCCGGACGACCTCTTTGCCAAGCACGGGGAGACCGAACAACTGGTCATGATGCTGCAGGAAGAGATCGTTTTTGAGGATTATTACCGTGTCTATTGCCTGGGGCAAAAGTATGTGCATATCATGCCCTATGAGCCCAGGAATGAGTTTCACCTTCGTTATGTGACCGAGCCTAAAACCACGGGGGCGGAACACCAGAAGCTGATGAAGACTATTCACGATTATACCATCAAACTGAACAAAGCCCTGGGATATGATTTCAATACGGTGGAATTCGCAGTAAGAAATGGTATTCCCTACGCCATAGATTTCTGCAACCCGGCACCGGATGCCGACGTACACTCCGTGGGGGAAGGAAATTTCCGATGGATCGTGGAGCACGCGGCCAAGCTCGCGGTGGAGAAAGCACTGGAGCACAAGGAGAAGAAGAACAACAGTTCCTGGGGAACTTTTGTGAAGGACTGTGTGGCCCCGGCTGAGGTGAAGATGACCAAACCTCCGCTTAAATCGGCTGCGGAAGCCAAGAAGACAGTGGTTAAAAAGACCCCGGTAAAATCTACCAGGGCTAAATCAACCCCTGCCAAGACCACTTCTGCGAAAACAAAGAAGACAACAGCCAGGAAGGCCGAAGCCAAACCCAAGGCTGCTCCAAAGAAGAAGAAATAAAGCACAACATACCGAGTCATGAGTAAGTTCACCCTTGGCATTGAAGAGGAATTCCAGATACTGGACAGTGAGGCCTATACCCTGAGGTCTCATATGTCTAAGATCCTGGAAGGTGGGAAGGTCTTCCTGAAAGAGCGTATCAAGGAAGAGATGCACCAGGCCGTGATCGAGATGGGGACCAATATATGCGAGAATATCAACCAGGCCAGGGATGAAGTGTCCTATCTGAGGCAGCAGGTCATTGAGCTGGCAGCCAAGGAGGGCTTGAAAGTTGGAGCAGCTGGGACACACCCGTTTTCTAACTGGAGTGACCAGCCCATCACCCCCAACCCCCGTTATGATGAACTTATAGCGGAGATGAAAGATGTGGCCCGATCGAATCTCATCTTTGGCCTCCACGTACACGTGGGGATCCCTAGCAGGGAAGAAGGGTTGCAGATCATGAACATCGCCCGCTATTTCCTGCCGCACCTCTATGCGCTTTCCACCAATTCTCCCTTTTGGGAAGGACGTGATACGGGCTTTAAGTCGTTCCGTTCCAAGATCTTTGACAAATTCCCCAGGACAGGGATACCGCCTTACTTTGCCAGTGTGGGAGAGTACGACAAATTCGTCGACATCCTGGTCAAGACCCGTTGTATAGACAATGGAAAGAAGATATGGTGGGATATCAGGCTGCATCCCTTTTACCCAACGGTGGAATTCCGGGTTTGCGATATGGTCATGACCGTGGATGAGGTGGTCTGCATTGCTGCCCTGATGCAGTGTATCATCGCCAAGTTGCACAAACTGCACCAGAAGAACCAGAGCTTTCGTTCCTACAGGAGGGTTTTGATCAACGAGAACAAATGGAGGGCAGCGCGATGGGGGATCGAAGCAAAGCTGATCGATTTTGGAAAGGAAGAGGAAGTGCCCTTTAAGACCCTGATCAATGAACTGCTGGACTTTGTTGAGGATGTGGTGGATGAACTGGGCTGCAGGACAGAGGTGAACTACGTGTACCAGATGCTGGAACAGGGTTCCGGAGCCGATCGGCAGCTCAAGGTCTACGAGGATACAAAGGACCTGAAGGAAGTTGTAAAATATATTGTTGAGGAAACCGGAAAAGGCTTATAAAGTAAAGGAGGGCTCACCGGATTATCCTGCCTCATCTGCGAAAAGTAAAGAATCACATGCAACACCACTATAGAATCGCCATTCTCGACATGAATGCGGGTCAGCCCAACGAGGGAATGCGCTGTATCAAGATGCTGGTTGAACAGTTTTTGGGACGGGATGACATTCAGGGAGATTACCGTATCTTCGATGTCAGGGTACATCACGAGATCCCTGAAGTAGAGGATTTCGACATCTTTATAGCCTCAGGGGGCCCGGATTCTCCCAAACCGACCGGGGAACCCTGGGAAAAGAAATTCAACTGGTTTCTGGATTCGATCTACGATCACAACCTCCTGGAGGAAAATAAAAAGTACCTCTTCCTGATCTGCCATTCCTTTCAGATCGCCTGCCTTCACTGGAAGCTGGCCAAGGTTAAAAGGAGAAAGTCTACGGCCTTCGGGATCATGCCGGTTCACAAGACCAAAAAAGGGAAGGAAGAATTTGTACTGGAAGGCTTACAAAACCCTTTCTATGCTGTTGATTCCAGGGATTACCAGGTAGTGAAGCCCAGGAAAAAGCGCTTTAAAAGCCTGGGATGCAAGGTGTTGTGCAAAGAAAAGAAAAGACCCCATGTTCCTTTAGAGAGGGCGGTAATGGCCATCAGGTTCTCCAAGGAGATCGTCGGCGTTCAGTTCCATCCTGAGGCTGATTCTGAGGGGATGATGCGTTATTTCAAAAGGGCAGACAAACGCGCTCACATCATCAAACACCACGGGAAGAAAAAGTACGAGGATATGATGATTCACCTGGATGATGACGACAAGATCCTTCTTACAAACAGGACGATCATTCCAAAATTCTTACAGCAGGCAGCCGATGCCATTGATCATCAAACTCCTGTAACCGTATGATATCCAAGGTAAGAGAATCCTTTAACGCTGGCTTTAAAGACGCCTATTACCAGGGGCTTCAACAAGAGGTCTTAAAGACTTTCGGGGAACCCTGTCCCTTCCGAATCTCGGAAACTCCGGTTTTTATAGACCGGGATATGAAGAAGAAGGTCATGGATGCCTGCGACGCCATTCTGAGTCAACTTGACAACCTCGATTTTGAATCGGTGAGACAGCGTTTTATGCCAAAGCAGCTGCAGTCACCAACACCCGTTGGGGAGCCCCATTTTCTGGGCATCGATTTCGGGATCTGCGAAGATGATAACGGGGATCTGAGTCCGCAGTTGATAGAATTGCAGGCCTTTCCGTCCCTCTTTTTTTACCAGCCCTTCCTGGCCAAGGCTTTTTTAAATAATTATCCCACCATCCCGAAGAATGGATTCCACTATTTCTTTGGAGGGCATACGGAAGAAACCTATCTCGAGACCATGCGGAAAGTGATTTTGGGGGATGAGGCTCCGGAACATGTCATCCTGATGGAGATTTTCCCAAATGCGCAGAAGACCCGGATCGACTTCTGGGCGACGAAGCAGGCGTTGGGCATAGAAGTGGTCTGTATGACCAAGGTCATCAAGGAAGGCAGGCAGTTGTTCTACGAAAAGGACGGACGGAAGGTACCCATCCGCAGGATCTACAACCGGGTGATCTTCGACGACCTGTACCAGTTCAAAGACCTGAAAACTAACTTCAATATCTTCGATGACCTTGATGTGACCTGGATCACCAATCCCGACTGGTTCTTTATGATCTCCAAATGCATCATGCCTATGCTTTCCCACGAAAGCATTCCACAGTCGTACTACCTCGATGAGGTCCCTAAGGACATCGACCTTAAACAGTTCGTGCTGAAACCCCTGTTCTCTTTTGCAGGAAAAGGCGTGAACCTTGAACCCACATGGAATTTGCTCAATACCATCAAGGACATGAAGAACTACATGCTTCAGAAAAAAGTCACCTATTCTCCCCTGATCAAAACTATGGGCGAGCGGAATTCCAGGGTAGAATTGAGGATCCTGTTCGTCAGGGATGAAAAGGAAGGCAGGCTAAAACCCGTTATTAACCTCACCAGGATGGGCAAAGGGGGGATGATCAATGTATCTCACAACACCAACGACACCTGGATAGGCTCTTCGATCAGTTTTTTTGAAGAATAATGATTTGGACTCCGGGAGGGATCATTTGCCGAGGAGCCGTGCCACGTATTTCCCGATCACGTCGAATTCCAGATTGACCCTGCTGCCGACCCGGTAGTGTTTGAAACGGGTGTGATCATAGGTATAGGGAATGATGGCCACGCTAAACCGGTCGTCTTCAGAATTGACTACCGTGAGGCTGACCCCGTCAACCGTAATAGACCCCTTTTCAATGGTCACCTGTCCTTTGGCCGGCCTATAGGAAAAGGTAAAATACCAGCTGCCGTCCTTTTGTTCGATCTTTGAGCATACGGCTGTAGTGTCTACATGTCCCTGCACGATATGTCCGTCTAATCGCGTCCCGAGGATCATGGCCCGTTCCAGGTTCACCTGATCTCCCAGGACCAGGTCATCCAGGTTAGATTTAAGGAGAGTCTCCTCCACGGCTGTGACCGTATATTCCTTCTTATCGATACCGACCACCGTCAGACACACCCCGTTGTGTGCTACGCTCTGGTCTATTTTGAGTTCCGGGGTGATCTCAGAGGCTATGGTGAGATGTAGGTTGCCTCCTTCCCTTTCCAGTTTTGTGATCTCCCCCAGGGTTTCGATAATTCCTGTAAACATGACGATTTGAATTTAAAAAAGAGGTTTTTTCCCTTCCGGAACGCCCCGGATATCTTATTTTTGAAGTGTATAAAATACAGCTTCCTTCGGACCTTTTTCAGGGCCTCAAAGGTAAGGCAAAGTACAGAGATATGAAGAAGGAAAGTGCGAATATTAAGGTAGGAATCTCGGTGGGTGACCTCAACGGGATAGGGTGCGAAGTGATCCTGAAGACCTTCGAGGACAGCAGGATGCTCGATCTTTGTACCCCGGTCATTTTCGCTTCCAACAAGACCATTTCCCAGCAGAAGAACGACCTGGGGATGAATATCACCTTTCACGGGGTGGACCAGGCGACCCACGCCATCGATGGTAAGATCAATGTGGTGAATGTGTGGAAGGAAACTCCAAACATACAGTATGGATCGGCCACTCCGGAGGCCGGAAAATACGCCATCCGTTCCCTGAAAGCTGCGGTCAGGGCCCTCAAAAATGAGGAGATTGACCTGCTGGTGACGGCCCCTATCAATAAGAAAAACATACAGTCAGAAGATTTCAACTTCCCTGGACATACGGACTACCTGGCCCGTGAACTGGGGGGTGAGAGCCTGATGTTCATGGTCACAGACAGCCTGAAAGTAGGATTGCTCACAGACCATGTAGCCGTTAAGGACGTTGTCAGCAATATCAGCAGCGAACGGATCAGGGAGAAGATTCTGACCATAGAGAAAAGCCTGAAAATGGACTTCGGGATCCGGAGACCGCGTATCGCCATGCTCGGGATCAATCCCCACAGCGGGGATGACGGAGTCATTGGGAAGGAAGATGATGAGGTGCTGAGGCCGGTGATCAGGGAAATGACCGAACAGGGTAAACTGGTCTTTGGCCCTTATGCGGCTGACAGTTTTTTCGGTTCAGACACCTACAAACAATTTGACGCCATCCTCGCCGCTTACCACGACCAGGGGCTGATCCCTTTCAAGACCCTTTCCTTTGGGCAGGGAGTGAACTTCACGGCCGGACTCAGCAGGGTCAGGACCTCCCCGGATCACGGAACGGCTTATGAGATAGCCGGAAAGGGGAAGGCAGACCCCGGATCTTTTAAGGAGGCGGTATTCATGGGGATCTCCATCTACAGGAACCGGAAGGAATACAAAGAGATCTCCAGCAATCCCCTGAAAAGGCAAAAAGCGAAGGCTTCCTAGGGAGCGTTGTGGATTTTGGGCCACGGAAGCGTGTAATGCCCTAAATAATTGAGAAATAGGTTTGCTATTGGCAAAAAAAAAGTATCTTTGCACGCCTTAAACGATTGTACACAATGACGACGCATAAGGAATTTACAATTCCTTTTTCAGGACTTAAGTTGGGGGCGCACACGTTTGAGTATCAGATTGATAATACGTTCTTTGAGTCTTTTGAGTATGTTGAGTTCAACGCAGCGGATATCGTTGTAGAGGTCGACTTTAATAAGACGAGTACGGTGATGGAGCTGGAAATGAAGGCCCGTGGTACTGTAAACGTCGCTTGCGACCTGACGAACGAACCCTTTGACCAGGAAGTGACTGCTTCCCTGCCCTTGGTGGTGAAATTCGGGGATGACTACAACGACGAGGATGATGAGATCCTGGTGATCCCTCACGGGGAGCACCAATTCAACATCGCCCAGTACGTCTATGAAATGCTGGTACTGGCTGTTCCTCAAAAACGAGTACATCCCGGTGTGAAAGACGGGTCGCTGAAATCCGAGGCCCTCAAAAAGCTCAGGGAATTACAACCAAAAGAATCGAAGACTGATAAAGATAATACGGATCCCCGATGGGATGCATTAAAAGATTTACTAACGGATAAATAAGTTTCGCGATGGCACATCCAAAGAGGAAAACCTCCAAAACCAGAAGAGACAAAAGAAGGACACATTATAAAGCTGTGGCCCCTACCCTGGCCAAAGACCCGACCACAGGGGAAATGCATTTATACCACAGGGCCCACTGGCACGAAGGTAAATTGTACTATCGCGGCCAGGTACTGATAGATAAAGCAGAGGAAGCTTCAGCATAAGATTTCCCTAAACAGACAAGACTCCCATTCTGATAAATGGGAGTTTTTTTATGGCTGTTTTACTTGGGTGTAAAAACCTCGTGTTTTGGGAAAAAGTCATAAAAAATCACTATTTTTCACAACTTTTGGAGCATTTTTAGAGGATTCCGATAAAAAACGCTTGATAGCATGACTAAGATTACAGCAGCGATCACAGCTGTGGGGGCCTATGTGCCGGACTACAGATTGACCAACGAGATCCTCGAGACCATGGTGGACACCACAGACGAATGGATCACTACCCGCACGGGAATTAAGGAAAGAAGGATACTGAAGGACAAGGATAAGGGCACTTCGTATCTGGCGATCAAAGCTGCTGAGAACCTGCTGGAGAAATCGGGTGTAAACCCTGAAGAGATAGATCTGGTACTGTTGGGCACAGCCACGCCAGACCTGCCTGTGGCCTCGTCTGCGGTATACGTTGCGACAAAGATCGGGGCGGTGAATGCATTTGCTTACGACATTCAGGCCGCTTGTTCTAATTTCCTCTACGGGATGTCTACAGCAGCCCGGTTCATCGAATCTGGAAAATACAAAAAAGTACTCCTCATAGGAGCGGATAAAATGTCTTCCATTCTCGATTATACAGACAGGACTACTTGTATAATCTTCGGAGATGGAGGGGGAGCCGTTCTTTTCGAACCCAATACAGAGGGATACGGCCTCCTGGATGAATACCTGAGGTCTGATGGATCCGGACGGGAGTTCTTAAAGATCGAGGCAGGGGGGTCCTTATTGCCTCCATCGGAAGAGACGGTAAAGAACAAGCAACATTACGTATTCCAGGACGGAAAATCTGTTTTTAAGTTTGCCGTTTCCAACATGGCCGATGTAGCTGCCCGAATCATGGAGAGGAACGGCCTTTCCCACAATGATGTGCAATGGCTGGTTCCTCACCAGGCCAATAAGCGCATCATCGATGCGACGGCCAACCGCATGGGGCTTGAACCTTCCAAGGTGATGATGAATATACAGCGGTATGGCAATACCACCTCGGCAACCTTGCCGCTCCTTCTCAGCGATTATGAAAAAGAATTGAAAAAAGGAGATAACCTGGTCTTCGCTGCTTTTGGCGGCGGATTTACCTGGGGTGCGATTTATTTAAAGTGGGCTTATAACTAATCGAGAACTAATCAAATACGAATTCCATGGATATCAAAGAGATTCAAAGTTTAATCAAGTTTGTGGCGAAGTCAGGGGCCAGTGAGGTAAAACTGGAAACGGACGACATCAAGATCACAATCAAGACAGGGCCTTCAGGTTCTGGTACAGAGACCACTTACATCCAGCAGATCCCTGCAGCGGTAGCCCAGGCTCCGGTTCCACAGGCACCTGCACCGGCTGCACCGGCTGAGGAAGCCGCGCCGGCGAAAAAGGAGGAAGACTCCAAGTACGTCACCATCAAATCGCCCATCATCGGTACATTTTACCGGAAACCTTCTCCTGATAAACCGGCCTTTGTGGAGGTTGGGGACACGGTCAGTGTCGGAGATGTGCTCTGCGTGATCGAGGCCATGAAACTGTTCAACGACATCGAATCCGAAGTTTCCGGAAAGATCGTGAAGGTCCTTGTGGAGGATTCTTCCCCGGTTGAATTCGATCAACCTTTATTCCTGGTAGACCCGTCCTAGTTTTGTGAACTAAGGCTAACTCCCGCTGAGGAGTGCTGACTAACCAGAAGTAATTCAAACGCAGCTAAATATGTTTAAGAAAATACTTATTGCGAACAGAGGAGAGATCGCCCTCAGGATTATCCGCACCTGTAAAGAGATGGGGATTAAGACCGTGGCCGTGTATTCCAAGGCAGATGAGGAAAGCCTGCACGTTCGCTTCGCCGACGAGGCTGTATGTATTGGCCCGGCACCCAGCAGTGAATCCTATCTCAAGATCCCGAATATCATCGCCGCCGCAGAGATTACTAATGCTGATGGCATACACCCCGGATATGGATTTCTGTCCGAAAACTCCAAATTCTCGAGGATCTGTGCAGAGCACGATATCAAGTTTATCGGAGCCACAGGGGAACAGATCGATAAGATGGGAGACAAGGCAACTGCCAAGGAAACCATGAGAAAAGCCGGGGTACCCTGCGTACCCGGATCCGAAGGTATCCTGAAGGATGTGGCAGATGCGAAGAAAACGGCCAAAAAGATCGGCTATCCCGTTATGATCAAGGCCACCGCCGGTGGTGGGGGTAAAGGAATGCGTGCCGTTTGGAAGGAAGAAGACATGGAAGCCCATTTTACCAGCGCAGTAAAAGAGGCTACTGCAGCCTTTGGCAACGGGGGCATGTACATGGAAAAACTCATAGAAGAACCCCGCCATATCGAGATACAGGTAGTGGGAGATCAGTTTGGCAAGGCCTGTCACCTTTCTGAACGGGATTGTTCTATTCAAAGGCGTCACCAGAAACTCACCGAGGAGACCCCCTCTCCCTTTATGACTGACAAGCTCAGGGAGGAAATGGGGAAAGCAGCGATCAAGGCTGCCGAATATATCAAATACGAAGGTGCGGGAACCATCGAATTCCTGGTAGACAAGCACAGGAAATTCTACTTTATGGAGATGAATACCCGTATACAGGTGGAACACCCGATTACCGAGCAGGTGGTAGACTACGACCTCATCCGGGAGCAGATCCTGGTGGCGGGGGGTGTTCCTATCTCTGGAAAGAACTATTATCCAAAGCTACACTCCATCGAATGCCGGATCAATGCCGAGGACCCGTACAACGGTTTCAGGCCTTCTCCCGGCAAGATCACGACCCTGCACACCCCTGGAGGTCACGGGATCCGGCTAGACACACACGTGTACAGCGGGTATACCATACCGCCCAACTACGATTCCATGATCGCCAAGCTGATCACCACGGCCCAGACCCGGGAGGAGGCGATCAACAAGATGAGGCGCGCCCTGGACGAGTTCGTGATTGAGGGAATCAAAACTACGATCCCCTTCCACAGGCAGTTGATGGACCACCCGGATTATATCGCCGGGAATTACACCACAAAATTCATGGAAGGGTTCAAGATGAATCCGGAACCAGATAACAACTAAATTCAACTCCGGCCCCGTCCGGAGTTTTTTATACCGATGAACCTCAGTTACTGGGAGTACGATACTTGGTTTAAGGGGATCGATTATACGATCGTAGGCAGTGGGATCGTAGGGCTCTCCTGTGCCCTTGAACTGAGGAGGAAATTTCCCAACGCTAAGGTCCTCATCATTGAAAAAGGCATACTCCCACAGGGAGCGAGCACTAAAAATGCAGGTTTTGCCTGTTTCGGGAGCATTTCAGAAGTACTGGACGACCTTCGGACACACACGCCTGAGGAGGTCGCCGAACTTGTCCGCAAACGATGGGAAGGGATACAATTGCTCAGGGCAACCGTCGGGGATCGCGCGATGGATTTTCAGCAATTGGGAGGGCATGAGCTCTTCCTGAAAAAGGATCATGAACTCTATTGGGAATGCGAAGGAGCCCTCGAAAGGATCAATTCTCTGCTGAAACCTGTTTTCGGCAGGCCCGCCTTTACAAAGAATCCCAACTCCTTCGGGTTCCGTGGAATCGAGGCATCCGTGATTACCAATGAGCTCGAAGGGCAGATCCATACCGGGAAGATGATGAATGCCTTGCTGGCCAAGGCACAGGCATCAGGGGTCTTCCTCCTTAATGCCACGGAAGTACTCGATTTTGAGGAAAGTGACCGGGGGGTAAGGGTAAGTGTTCGGGGCATGGATCTCACGACCAAAAAACTACTGGTAGCCACCAATGGTTTTGCAGGGAGATGGATGGAGGATGTCTGTCCTGCCAGGGCCCAGGTACTGGTTACCAAGCCCATCCCCGGATTAAAGATCAAGGGGACCTTTCACCTCGACAGAGGGTATTATTATTTCAGGAATACAGGCGACAGGATCCTTCTGGGAGGAGGACGGAATCTCGATTTTAAAGGGGAAGAGACAGAGGAATTCGGGCTGACAGAGAAGATTCAGGATCAATTGCAGACCCTGCTGGAGGAGGTCATACTTCCAGGAATTCCCTTCGAGGTCGACCGAAGATGGAGTGGGATCATGGGAACAGGCACTTTGAAAAAACCCATAGTAAATAAAACATCACCCCGTGTCGCCTTCGGGGTTAGGCTTGGGGGAATGGGGATCGCCATAGGAAGCAGCGTTGGGAAGGAACTGGCAGGCCTCGTTT
>NZ_JBFGBM010000058.1:0-13667 GCF_041567615.1 Muriicola sp. | reverse complement strand
TATAGCCGTACCGTCGGCCGCTGATATCCCAGTGACAAAACGAGGGGTTTCCAAGAGTTTTTGGGTGATCACAGGTACGACCAGGGAGCACGAACTCTGTCGAGATATTACTCATGCTGCACGTTCATCGGCTACGGTGGTGATCCTGATGGGCATGTCAAAATTGCCTGAGATCGTACGGATATTCGAAAGGGAGGGAAAATCAAACCTGCCCGTAGCCATCATCCAGAACGGGACCTTGGACAACGAGAAGATAGGGGTGGGAACTGTGAATACCATCCTCGAAGTCGTTGAGAAGGATAAACTGAGCAACCCTGCCATCATCGTGTTAGGGGAAGTGGTCAGTTCGAGGAGTCAACTGCAATGGGTTCGTCGTGAGGCAGCTTTAAAGGAATTGACCTGATGGAACGCAATAACCTTTACCCCATTTTTTTAAAGACGGATCAGCTCCGTATCCTGATCGTGGGCGGGGGATTTGTGGCTGAGGAAAAACTGCATTTTTTGCTGAAATCGAGCCCCGATGCCTCCGTAACCCTGGTGGCTCCTCTTTTAAGGGAAGGTACGCTTGAGGCCGGTGCAGGCTTCCAGACCACCTTCTGCCAGGAGCCTTACCACCCCGATTATCTCCTTGGACACCACCTGGTGATCGCCGCTACGAATGACCCAGATGTGAACCGTCAGGTCTTTGAAGATTGCAGAAAAAGACGGATCCTGGTCAATGTGGCAGACACACCATCTCTCTGTGATTTTTATATGGGGGGTATTGTCACCAAAGGGCATGTCAAGATCGCGATCTCTACCAATGGGAAGTCTCCGACCACCGCGAAACGCCTTCGCCAGTTCTTTGAGGCCATCCTTCCGGAGGATATCAGTTTGCTGGTGGAAAACCTCAATACCTATAGAAGAAAACTAAAAGGATCTTTTGAAGACAAAGTATCCAGGATGAACGATATCACCAAACCATTGGTTGAAGAGGACTAAAAATTGGTTGATTTCCTTGTAAATGAACCCTGAGTGACTTTACTTTGTCCCAGTTCATTATCACGCTGATCCTGTTATCAAGAAAGGTGGAGGGAGTAGACCCGTTGAAACCTTAGCAACCCTTTATTCCTTAAAGAAGGTGCTACATTCTATCCCTGTTTTTTGGGACAGATAACAACCCATGGTACTTCCCATCTCTCCTCTCTTGATCTTTTTCAGCTTATCCCTCACCCGGGATATATATTAAATTGTATGAGTAAGACGAGAATTGAAGATATCATTCCAGAGAAAATACTGGTGCTGGACGGCGCCATGGGTACCATGCTGCAGCGTTATAACTTCACGGAAAAGGATTTCCGGGGAGACAGGTTCCGTGACTGGGCACATCCCCTGCAGGGAAATAACGACATCCTTTCCCTGACCCAGCCCCAGGCTATCCGTGAGATCCACCGTGCTTATTTTCAGGCAGGTGCAGATATAGCAGAAACCAATACGTTTTCTGCCACCTCGGTGGCCATGGCCGACTACTTCCTGGAGGAGTACGTGTACGAAATGAACCTGGAATCGGCAAGGATCGCACGGGAAGTAGCCGATGAATTTACGGCCAGGGAACCCGATAAACCCCGTTTTGTCGCCGGCAGTATCGGCCCCACCAACAAGACGGCCAGTATGTCTCCCGACGTCAACGATCCCGGGTTTCGGGCCATTTCTTTTGAAACGCTGAGAAAAGCCTATTATGAACAGGCTTCTGCCCTGGTGGAAGGCGGTGTGGATATCCTTCTCGTTGAGACGGTCTTTGACACTCTGAATGCCAAAGCAGCCCTGTTCGCCATAGAAGAACTCAAAGAGGAAAAAGGCATCAGCATCCCCGTCATGATCAGCGGAACGATCACAGACGCCTCAGGCAGGACACTTTCCGGCCAGACGGCAGAATCCTTTCTCATTTCGGTTTCTCACATCCCGTTCCTGTCGGTAGGCTTCAACTGTGCCCTCGGTGCGAAGCAATTGGTGCCCCATTTACAGGTACTATCCTCTAAGACAGAATACGCGGTCTCTGCCCATCCCAATGCCGGTTTGCCCAATGCCTTTGGGGAATACGATCAGAGTCCGGCCGAAATGGCCTCTCAGATCAGGGAGTACCTGGAAAAGGGCCTGGTCAATATCGTGGGAGGATGTTGCGGTTCGACACCGGATCACATCAGCGCAATCGCTGACCTGGTCAGGGAATTTCAACCCAGAAAATGTTTGGTCAAGGCGTGAAAAACACATCTTCACATACAAAAGATAAAAATACCCTGAAGGGGAGTGGGACCACGGCAGATTTTCGGCCCATGAAACTCTCCGGTCTGGAACCCCTCGTGATCACCCCGGAAAGCAATTTCGTCAATATTGGGGAACGCACCAATGTGGCTGGTTCTCGGAAGTTCTTAAGACTCATCAAAGAAGGAAAGTTCGAAGAGGCGGTGGAGATCGCCAGGCACCAGGTCGAAGGCGGGGCCCAGATCATAGATGTGAATATGGACGACGGGCTCATAGACGGAAAGGAGGCCATGGTGAAGTACCTCAACCTTCTTATGGCCGAACCGGATATCGCCAGGGTACCTATTATGATCGACAGTTCCAAATGGGAGATCCTGGAAGCGGGACTCAGGGTCGTTCAGGGTAAATCTGTGGTGAATTCGATCAGCCTTAAAGAAGGCGAAGCCGAATTTATAAGGCAAGCCCGACTGATCAGGCGCTACGGGGCTGCCGTGATCGTCATGGCCTTTGATGAAAAAGGTCAGGCCGACACCTACGACCGCCGGATCGAGATCGCTAAAAGGTCTTATGACCTCCTGTTGCAAAAGGTGGGTTTTCCTCCTGAGGAAATCATCTTTGACCTGAATGTCTTTCCCGTGGCCACGGGCATGGAAGAGCACAGGCGGAATGCGGTCGACTTCATAGAAGCGACGCGCTGGGTTCGTCAAAACCTTCCTCACGCCAGTGTCAGCGGCGGGGTGAGTAATATTTCCTTTAGTTTCCGTGGGAACAACACCGTCCGCGAGGCCATGCATTCCGTATTTTTGTTCCACGCCATCAAAGCCGGGATGAATATGGGGATCGTAAACCCAACCCTGTTGGAAGTGTATGATGATATCCCCAAAGACCTTCTGGAATATGTGGAGGATGTGATCCTGAACCGAAGGGAAGACGCCACGGAAAGGTTGCTCGATTTTGCGGAAAAGGTGGTGGGGAAGTCGAGGCAAAACCAAAAAGATCTCAGCTGGCGGCAGCAATCCCTGCAGGACCGCATCACCCGTGCGCTGGTCAAGGGCATAGAAGAATACATCGAGGCCGATGTGGAAGAGGCAAGGCAGGGGGCCGAAAAGCCCATAGAAGTGATCGAGGGATATCTCATGAACGGGATGAACGAGGTTGGGGACCTGTTCGGCAGCGGAAAGATGTTCCTTCCCCAGGTGGTGAAGTCGGCCCGTGTCATGAAAAAAGCGGTGGCCTACCTGACCCCGTATATCGAAGCATCTCAGGAAGCCTCCGGCAGGGGGATGGCCGGTAAGATCCTCATGGCTACGGTAAAGGGAGATGTACATGATATCGGAAAGAATATCGTCAGTGTGGTCCTGGCCTGCAACAATTATGAGATCGTAGACCTGGGAGTCATGGTACCCCCGGAGAAGATCATCCAAAAGGCCAGGGAACACAACGTCGATGTGATAGGATTAAGCGGACTGATCACCCCCTCTCTGGATGAGATGGTCTTCCTCGCGAAAGAGATGGAACGCCAGGGGTTCAGGGTCCCTCTCCTCATCGGCGGGGCTACCACCAGCAAGGCACATACGGCAGTAAAGATAGATCCTGAGTACACGGCCTCCGTCGTGCATGTCAATGACGCCTCCCGTGCGGTGACTGTGGTTGGGGACCTGCTTCAGAAAGAAAGAGGGGAGGCCTACATACGGGAGGTGAAGGATGATTACGCCTCATTTCGCGAAAAATTCCTGGGAAGGGTGAGAAAGAAGGAATACGTAAGTCTAGGGGAAGCTCGAAAAAACAAATTAAAACTTTCCTGGGATCAGGCTGAGATCGTAGAGCCCAAGACCATGGGAAGGCAGGTCATAGAAGACATGGACCTGAATTTGCTGAGGCCATTTATCGACTGGACCCCCTTTTTCCGGGCCTGGGACCTGCACGGAAAATACCCGGAGATTCTCAGGGATAAAGTGGTGGGAGAACAAGCCACCGGTTTGTTTGCGGATGCTCAAAAGATGCTGGATACCCTTATTGAGGAAAAAGGACTGACGGCAAAAGCGGTCTTTGGGCTTTATCCCGCAAACTCGGTTGATGAAGATGATATTGAGGTGTTTGTTGACGAGGACCAGGGGTCCAGGATATTCAGGACCCTCAGGCAGCAGGCCAAAAAGAAGGAGGGGGTTCCTCATTTGGCCCTCTCAGATTTTATAGCCCCCAAAGAAAGCGGAGTTCGTGATTATATGGGATGTTTTTGCGTAACCGCCGGATTCGGTACAGACCAGTGGGTGCAGCGGTACGAAAACGCCCTGGACGATTACAGTGCGATTATGGTAAAGGCCCTGGCAGACAGGCTTGCAGAGGCCTTTGCCGAATACCTGCACCGGGAGGTCAGGGCCGAATACTGGGGATACGCCAAGGGAGAAGAACTGACGAACGACCAGCTTATCAGGGAGGCTTACCAGGGGATCCGGCCTGCACCTGACTATCCGGCCTGTCCGGATCACCTGGAGAAGAAGACCATATGGGAGATCCTCGAAGTAGAAGAAATGATCGGGGTGAAGCTCACCGAAAGCCTGGCCATGTACCCTGCTGCGAGCGTAAGCGGATATTATTTTGCCCATCCGGATGCCCGGTATTTTGGGCTGGGGAAGATAAGCGCGGACCAGTTGGAGGACTATGCCGGGAGAAAAGGCATCCCGCTGGAAGAGGCCCGGAAATGGCTGTCTCCAAACTTGGCCGAAGTATAAGTAATAAAGGATGAAAGTAACCGAACATATTGAAAAAGCAAAAGGAGAAACCTTGTTTTCCTTCGAGATCATCCCGCCTATAAAAGGCAGGAGTATACAGGAGTTGTATGACAATATCGACCCCCTGATGGAATTCAATCCGCCCTTTGTGGATGTGACCACTTCCAGGGAAGAGTACGTCTACATAGACCGGGACGGGCTCCTCGACAAAAAACTCACCCGCATGCGCCCGGGAACCGTAGGAATCTGTGCATCCATCAAACACAAATATGAAGTGGATACCATACCTCATGTACTCTGTGGCGGGTTTACTAAAGAAGAGACGGAATACCTCCTGGTGGATTGTCATTATTTGGGCATAGACAACGTGATGGCACTCAGGGGAGATGCCATGAAGGATGAAAAGTATTTCGAACCCACGCCGGGAGGGCATACCTATGCCTCCGACCTGGTGACCCAGATACGGAACCTCAATACCGGGCAGTACCTTCACGAGGTCATAGAAACGGATAACTGCTCCGACTTCTGTATCGGGGTGGCAGGATACCCGGAAAAGCACATGGAGGCGCCTTCCATGCAGACCGACTTGAAATGGCTGAAGAAAAAAGTGGACCTCGGGGCCCATTATATCGTTTCTCAGATGTTCTTTGACAATCAAAAGTTTTTCGATTTTGTCAAAGCAGCACGGGAAATGGGGATTGACGTACCCATCATTCCGGGGATCAAGCCCATAGCTGTAAAACGTCATCTTCATCTTCTTCCCCAGGTCTTTAGGATAGACCTTCCCCAGGACCTGATCGATGCCGTAGAAAAGTGCCGGGATAACAAGGCGGTTCGGCAGGTGGGTATTGAATGGGCCATTGCCCAGTCTAAAGAGCTCAAGGAGGCCGGTGTCCCTGTACTGCACTACTATTCCATGGGCAAGAGCGACAATATCCGGGAGATCGCCAGGGCTGTGTTTTAAAAAAACCGTACTTATCTGAAAATTAACCCACCCGAATAATTCCTATTTTTACGCCCGGATGAGGACCTGGATCTTTCTTTTTAGCCTGCTGCTGTGCCCGGGGGGAGTGATCTCACAGGAAAGTGAAGCACCGGACTTGTGGACCCTGGATGCGTCTCCGTTCTACGGCTCTATACTCTTGCACAATACGGATATTTCACACCTGATCAGGGAACATCCTGCAGGGGTGATCCTGGGGTTGAGCAAACAGACTTTTGGAAGGGAAGGATGGGAAGCCGCATTCAATTACCCCGACACCGGGATCTCTATGGTCTATCAGGATATGAACAACAGCACCCTGGGCACCAACCTCGGCGTATACCTGCATTACAATTTTTACCTGTTAAAGCGAAACCTGCAGTTCCGAATAGGGCAGGGGATAGCCTATAACTCAAATCCCTATGACAAAGAAGAGAATTTCAGGAACAACGCTTTTGGGACTCACCTCATGAGTTCCACCTACCTCATGTTTAATTATCAAAAACCCGAACTCTTTAAAAATTTAGGTGTAAAGGCCGGAATTTCCCTGATCCACTATTCCAATGCCAACGTGAAAGCCCCCAACACCTCCACCAATACTTTCGCCTTCAATGCAGGAGTGATATACGACCTGGAAGGTGACCGAACTACGACATTTATAAAACCGGAGCGAACAGAGGTGGAAGAACCCATCAGGGGTAACCTGGTCTTCAGGAGCGGGATCAATGAGAGTGATGTGATCAATTCGGGCCAGTTTCCCTTTTATATCTTTTCGGCCTATGCAGATAAGAGGCTTGGGCGGCTGAGTGCCCTACAGGCAGGGGTTGATGTGTTCTTCTCCAACTTCCTTAAAGAGCTGATACGCTTCCAGTCGGTTTCCTTCCCTGAACTGGATGTGGATCCGGATACGGATTTCAAGAGGGTGGGTCTGTTTCTGGGCCATGAACTGTTTATTCATAAGATCAGTGTCATCACCCAACTCGGGTACTATGTGTATTACCCGTTTGATTTTGAAGGTCGCGTATACAACAGGGTAGGGGTAAAACGCTATTTCGGGGATCGCTGGTTCGCGGCAGTGAGCCTCAAATCACATGCGGCCAAAGCCGAAGCCCTGGAATTGGGGATCGGTATCAGACTTTAAAAATGAGAATGAAAAGAGCAGGATACAAACTGATGATCACAGCCTTCCTGGGCTTGCTACTCACGGGATGCAATGGGGAGAATGTACCCGACTGCTTTCAGAATGCCGGGGATATCACCAGGGAGGAGGTCGTTCTCCCTTCTTTCCGCAAGATCACGGTTTTTGAAGGGATACAACTGGTCCTTTCCTCTGGCCCCGAGCAGCGGGTGGCCATCGAAACAGGGGAGTTCCTGCGCAAGGAGGTAACGGCCCGGGTGGAAGGCGACAGGCTGATCCTGCGGAATGAAAACAACTGTAACCTCTTCAGGGAATACGGTATTACCAGGGTGTTCGTAACCACTCCGGACATAGACGAGGTACGAAGCAGCACGGGGTGGCCGGTGAGTAGCGACGGAGTTCTGGACTTCCCGAATCTCGCCCTGATCTCCGAGAGCTTCAACAATCCGGAAACAGAGACCACAGACGGATCCTTCGACCTTGAGTTGGACGTTCAGCAAGTGAGCCTCGTCGCCAATGGCATTGCTTACTTCCGGCTCCGTGGGGCTGCGGCGCGATTTAACGCGACCATTGCTGCGGGAGATTCCAGGATAGAGGCCGAAGCGCTTACTGCCCAGGAGGTTGTGCTCAACCATAGGGGTAGCAACGATATCCTGGTCAATCCGCAAACGCGGCTGAGCGGAGTGATCCGGGGTACAGGGGATGTGTTGAGCTACAACAGGCCCGATACTGTTTCGGTGGAGATCCTGTACAAAGGGAGACTGATCTTTATCGACTAACGTATGGCCTCTTTTATTGAATATTTCAGATCGTTCTTTAAAGGGGCATCCTCCGGCAAAAAGACCGTACCTTTCCCGGAACTGGATGCTGCCCTCCGAGATCTGGTGGAGAACAGGAGAGTACCCGGCCTGGCCCTTACCGTCCTCCATAAAGGAAACACCCTCTTCCAGAAGGGATATGGATACGCCGATCTGGATCAAAAAATTCCCGTCGATCCCCGTAAGACAATTTTCAGGATCGCCAGTGCCTCTAAACCTATTGCCTCCATGGCCCTCGCCAGGATGGTAGCAGACGGGGATATCGACCTGGATGAATCCTTCTACGCCTATGTCCCCTATTTTCCCAGGAAAGAAACCGACTTTACCATCCGGCAGCTGGCTGGGCATACGGCCGGGATCAGGGGCTATAAGGGGAAGGAATACGCCCTGAACAAGCCTTATTCCATCCGGGACAGCCTTGAGATCTTCCGGGATGACGCCTTGCAATTCAAACCGGGAACGGGATACCTCTATAACAGTTTCGACTGGGTACTGATCTCCCTGGCTATGGAAGAGGTAAGTGGCATGTCCTTTGTCCGCTATGTAAAGGAAAAGGTGCTGGATCCGCTGGGTATGGAAAATACACAGGAAGAGGTTCCGGGAGACCTTCCGGAAAATACGGCCGTTTTTTATACCAGAACCCGGTCCGGGTTTCGTCCCTCTGTGGAGGTTGACAATCGATACAAACTGGCGGGAGGCGGCTTTCTCTCTACCACTGAAGACCTGACCAGGCTGGGGAGGGCCTGTTTGGAGGGCTCACTTGTACCTGCAGAGACGATGCGGGAATTCCTCACAGCCCAAAATGTTGGAGGAGAGTCTACCTATTACGGCCTTGGATGGCAGGTGAGCGCAGATCCTGAGGGCCGGCCATTTGTAGGGCATGTAGGCAACGGGGTAGGGGGTTACAGCAATTTTTTTGTGTATCCGGAGGAGGAAATAGTCATTTCCCTGCTGATCAATTGTTCGGATCCCAAAATTCAGGATTACCTAGATCTTCATGTCGTACCCCTTATCCTGAACCAGACAATTATTTGAGGTTTAGAAGTGCCCGGGTCTAACCTTATTTGATCGAAATCGTTACCTTTATTTTCCTGCTGGGAATAATCCATATTTCCGAGGATGGTTCAAACTAACTCAAAACCCATACCCGATCATGAAAAGACGAGATTTTATCAAAAACACGGCAGTAGCCTCTTCCGTTTCTCTCCTTCCGGCTCATATTTGGGGATCCACCCAGGAAAAGATGCTCCGTACAGCCCATATCGGCGTAGGGGGAATGGGAGCCGAAGACCTCAAATCGATCTCCTCTCATGAGAAGGTCAAAGTGGTCGCCTTATGTGACGTGGATTCCAGCAACCTCGAAGCCGCATTGCAAATGCATCCCGAAGCTAGGGGTTTTGCAGACTACAGGCAGATGTTCTCCGAAATGGCGGATGAGATCGACGCCGTGGTGGTCTCCACCCCCGATCACAGCCATGCCCCGGCCAGCATGCTGGCTATGCAGCTCAACAAACCCGTCTACTGCCAGAAACCCCTTGCCCATCACGTATCTGAGGTAAGGGCTATGAGAAAACTGGCAGAGGAAAAAGATCTGATCACCCAGATGGGGATACAGGTGCATTCCTTTTACGATTACAAACTCGCCACCTTGCTGATTCAGTCTGGGATCATCGGTAAAGTTTCTTCCGTGCATGCCTGGTCTCCCAAAAACTGGGGATATGACGGTCCGCCTCCCACAGGTTCAGACCCCATACCAGCCAACCTGAACTGGAATCTGTGGTTGGGGACCTCCGCCAACAGGCCCTATAAAGATCAGGTTTACCATCCCATGAATTGGCGAAAACTGGTCGATTTTGGCTGTGGAACCCTGGGTGATATGGGAGTCCATATTTTTGATACCCCCTATAACGCCCTCGAGCTGGATGTTCCGTTCACGGTGAAGAACAAATGCCGTAAACCCAATGGTTTTGGCTATCCCGAAGAGAACACCGTGACCTATGAATTCCCCGGCACAGCCTATACGGCGGAAACCCTGAAATGGATTTGGTACGACGGGAAAGGAGCGCCCCCTTCCCATAAGGACCTCAGGTTGCCGAACAAGGAAAAACTTCCCCTGCAGGGCGCTATGTTCATAGGGGAAACAGGTCGGTTGCTACTGCCCCATTTCATGGAACTGCCAAGGCATATCGTGGATGGGGAATATGTGGACATCGATGTCTCCCCCTTTGTTTCTTCCGGGGAAATAGGCGAACCCGTCAGGGATTATGCCTCGGAGGGCAACAAACACTACCACCAGTTCGTGGATGCCTGCCTGGGTACGGATACCTGCTCGGCGCCCTTCTCTTATTCGGCCAGGTTGACAGAAACCATCTTGCTCGGGGTGATCGCAGGCCGTTTCCCGAATAAGAAGTTACATTGGGACAGCGAAAAGGCAAGTTTTAAGGAAACCAAGGCGAATGAATTCCTCTCCGGGGTCTACCGGGATTTCTAAGGGCAGTATTCGCAGAAATTAATTATTTTTTAGGTGTAAGAATTAAAACATGCCTTACCGAACGATTTGGGAAGAAAACGGGATCAAATGGGAGTTCTATGGTGTGGTGACCTCGGAAGAGATCGAGCAGGCTAATGAGACCTTTTTTAGCGATCCACGCTCAAAAACCGCCCAATACCAGATTGTCCATACGCTGGAAACCGAGGAGGTGGTATGGCGCCCTCTGGATATGGTGGAGATCACCTTTAACGATGTGGCGGCAAGCAAGTCGGGCATGCAACTTAAGCTGGCCTATATTGCTGACAAGGAAAGGATCAGGGAAAAGATCGAAAAATACATCGCCATGTCCAAGAACCTGAATTCAGAATGGGAATTCAAAGGATTCAATTCCGAAAAAGCTGCCAGGGAGTGGGTGCTGGCCGACTGAGTTCCAAGCTAACGGTCATGCGGTAAATCAGATCGGACCCTGGGGTCATACATTTTTACTTGCTGCGATATTACAAAAGGAGATAAAGCATTTCAAACGACCTTATGGCAAACAACAAAATGCTGGTTGACGAACGCCAGCGCAACCTCGGGAATTTTATAGTGGGCAGGCTGCTCCCCTTCAGGGAGAAAAGACAGGTGGGCCCGTTTACTTTTATAGACCATATGGGCCCCGCCCAGCTGGGTCCGGGTAATTATTTCGATGTAGACCAGCATCCGCACATCGGGCTATCCACCCTGACCTACCTCTTTGAAGGAGCCATAGAGCACAGGGACAGTATGGGCTCTGTACAGGTGGTACAACCAGGGGATGTCGGATTCATGACCGCCGGAAAGGGGGTGGCCCATACCGAACGCACCCCCTCAGCATTCAGGGATGGCACCTCGCATACCATCCACGGGTATCAAATATGGGTGGCCTTGCCCAAAGAATTGGAAGAGATGGAACCTCGATTTAATTTCTACCCGGCATCCAGCCTGCCCAAATGGAAAGAGAATAACTGTGAGGTCGTACTGGTGGCCGGTGAGGCTTTTGGACAAAAATCCCCCCTCGTAGGGTATTCGCCACTCTTTATGGTCGACATTAAGGCAACCGAAGATACACACCTGGATCTGGGGAAAAAGATCAAGGGGGAAGTCGCCTTTGTGATCGTCCGGGGAGGGATTGATCTTGAAGGGGAACGGGTTGAACAAGGCCAAATGCTCGTCAGTAAAACACGCGATCACTGTACCATGGAAATAAAAAAAGGGACCAGGCTCCTCATTTTTGGGGGAGAACCCCTGCCGGAGGAGCGCTTCCTCTTGTGGAATTTTGTGTCCTCAGACCGGGAGAGGCTTAAAGAGGCCAGGCAATTGTGGCAGGAAGGAAAATTTCCCCGGGTTCCGGACGATCAGACCTATATCCCTTTTCCCTGATCCGGGTCACGGGAATGGAAATCCCCCGATGTTAGATTCAGGGTTTTCTAGAAATTACAGAGGCTGACAGGCCGTTCCGTGACCCGTACTATTATAAGTAATTAAAAATATATTGCAAAAGTAAACAGGGGTCTGTTCGGGGGAACGTCTAATAAACCAGTAAAAACCATATCATGTACAGGAAAGTTGAGCAATCCCAGACCTTGTTTATCAATACGCAGACCCAAAAGATGGTTGATCAGAACAGGGAAGTGTTCCGATTCGGTTTTGGGCAGTCTCCTTTTATGCCCCCTCAAGATGTGCAGTCTGCCCTGGGAAATGCGACCGTGCACAAAGAGTACTCCTCCGTCCAGGGAGACCCCGAACTTCGGGAACACATCGCCCGATTTCATTTCCAGCACAACGGTCTTCGCACCAGGGCAGAGGATGTCCTGGTTGCACCGGGATCCAAAATATTGATATTTTCCTTACTCATGGCGGTGGAAAAGGCCGATGTCCTGATCCCGGCGCCGGCCTGGGTCTCATACGGTCCGCAGGCTCAACTTGCAGGGCATCATGTCATCACCCTCCCTACTTCCTGGGAAAAGCGTTGGAGGATCACCGCTGATGCCTTGCAAAAAGCGGTTACCTCCAAAAAGTGCCCGGATTCCATACTCATCCTGAATTATCCCGGAAACCCGGATGGCCTGACCTATTCCCGGGAAGAATTGATGGAACTGGCCCATGTCGCCAGGACCCATGGCATGATGGTTATCTCTGATGAGATCTACGGCTTGCTGGATCACAAAAATACCCACCTTTCTTTTGCAGCCTTTTACCCGGAACGGACCATTACCACGACGGGGTTGTCCAAATGGTGTGGTGCCGGGGGATGGCGATTGGGGGCAGCTCTCCTGAGCGAGGGATTGGAACCGGAGTTAAAAGAAGCCCTCCTCGGAATTGGCTCTGAAACGTATTCCTGCGCCCCGGTGCCCGTGCAGATGGCGGCAAAGGTGGCGTATCAGGACTATGCAACGATCAAATCCTATATCCACTGGCAGACCCGGATCTTGAAGGCCATAGGTCATTATTGTTGTGAAAAGTTAGTAAATGCGGGTATCAAGGTACATCCTCCCGAGGGTGGGTTCTATCTGTTCCTGGATTTTTCCGAATTTCAGGACCAACTTAAAAAAAGGGGGATCGCCACTTCCACTGCCATGTGCAGTGCCTTGCTGGATGAAAAAGGGGTCGTGCTATTACCCTCACAGGCCTTTGGTTTTGAGCCTTCATTTCCCGGAGCAAGGCTGGCCTATGTCGATTTCGATGAACCCCCCTCAGACCTGCCATTTGATATGAAAGCCCACGCTCCAAAAATTTCAGGCGGCATACGTGCATTGGTGGATTGGGTACGCGATCTCTGACGATTCACAGGCCGAGGCCTTTCACCGGAAACGGGAAATGCGAAAAATATGAAAGTCAACACCATGTTTCTCATTCTTGCCATGGTCGCCGAGGTGCTGGGCACTATAGGTGGTTTTGGTTCCTCGGTCTTCTTTGTGCCCCTGGGTAATTTTTACTTCGATTTTTATTCGGTGCTGGGCCTGACCGCCATCTTCCACCTCTCGAGCAACCTGAGTAAGATCTTCCTCTTTAAAAAGGGTCTGAACAAGTTTCTGATCCTCTACCTAGGTATCCCGTCTGTACTCTTTGTGATCCTGGGAGGCTTCCTGTCGAAGTTCCTGAATACTTATATCCTGGAGTTTTTGTTGGGAATTTTCCTGTTGGGTATCAGCTTGTTGTTCCTGATAAAAAAGGAACTTATTGTCCTGCCTTCCAAAAAGAACTCCCTCCTTGGCGGGGCAATATCCGGGTTTTCGGCCGGACT
>NZ_JBFGBM010000057.1:0-13758 GCF_041567615.1 Muriicola sp. | reverse complement strand
TACACCCAAGAAGCCTTTGGCTACGGCACCGCCGGTATCCCCTGAAGTGGCTACGAGTACGGTCACTTCCCGGTCGGAGTTTCTGGAAAAATATCCGAGGCTGAGTGCCATGAACCGGGCACCCACATCCTTGAAGGCCATGGTTGGGCCGTGGAAGAGTTCCAGGGCGGAGATCCCTTTATCAAGGGCAACCAAGGGAAAATCAAAGTCCAGCACTTTGTTCAAGATCTCCTCGAGGACGGCAGGAGGTATTTCCCCATCGACAAAAGGTTGCATGGCCTCCATGCCGATCTCCACGGGTGGAAGTTCCCTGATCTCTTCGATGAATCCCTTTCTGAATTTTGGAATGTCTTCAGGGAAATAAAGTCCGCCGTCAGGGGCGATACCGCGAATGACTGCTTCCCTGTATGAGACCGAGGGTGACCTTTTGTTCAGGCTGAAATACTTCATCTTCAGTGGTTTTCTCTTTCCCCGGTAATAAGTTTTATTCCTTTGGTATTGATCCCGGAAACGTACGTATCGTGTTCCAGGTCGAGTGCACTCAGAACCTCACTCATGGCCCGGGCCGCTTTGCCGGCTGTGTCCCTGCCTTTGCTGAGTGCAAAGATGGATGGTCCGGATCCGGAAATACCGCATCCCAGGGCACCTGCGGCCAGAGCATGTTTTTTAATATCGTCAAAGCCGGGGATGAGGATGGAGCGGATCGGTTCTATGATATGGTCTTCCAGGGATCGGCCTATCAGGGCGTAATCCTCTTTATAAAATCCGGCGATAAGGGCTCCCAGATTTCCCCATTGCCTAATCCCGTCGGCCAGGGAAATACTCGTCCTGAGGATTTTCCGGGAATCTGCCGTCTTGATCTCAATGTGGGGATGCACTACCGAGGCATATAGGTCCGAAGGGCAATGGATACGGACCACATCCAGGGGATCAGAACTCCGCACCAGGGTGATGCCCCCATAGATGGCCGGGGCCACATTGTCTGCATGAGGGGTGCCGCTGGCGAGTTTTTCACCTTCCATGGCGAAGCGGACCAATTGTTCTTCGGAACAGGGATTGCCCAGAAGGTAATTGATACCCCAAACCACACCTGAAGCGCTTGCTGCACTGCTCCCGATCCCGCTACCGGCTTTGATCTTCTTATGGATCTCCAGCTCAAAACCCTCGGGATATTCCAGGGATTCAAGCATGGCCAGCCCTGCTACACCGGCCACATTTTTGTGGGCCTCCAGGGGCAGGTCCTGACCTGTGACCCGGGTGATCACAATGCCGGGTTGCTCCTTCTTTCTGATTACCATCTCATCCCCAATGGTTCCCAGGGCGAGGCCGAGGACATCAAAGCCACAGGAAATATTGGCGATAGTGGCCGGACAGAATACCTTGATCTCGTCTTGTGTCATGAATTGCGAATGCCTGGTCCGAAACTACTACAAATTCTTTGTTTAAACACGGTGGGAACCGGTTAATAGGTCCCGACCCTGATGATATCAGCAAATATACCCGAGGCGGTAACATCGGCCCCGGCACCTGCACCCTTGACGATCAGGGGTTGTTTGGGGTACCTCTTCGTATAGAAAAGGACGATATTGTCACTGCCAGCCAGGGAATAGAAATCATGCCCTGCCGGGATGTGCTCCAGTCCCACGCTGGCTTTACCGTCCTTGAGGGAAGCGACAAATTTCAATTTGCACTTTTTCGCTTTGGCAGCCTTTACCAGTTTCTGGAAACTGGACTCGTGCTTCTTCAGGGCGGCAAAGAAACTGTCGTTATCTCTGGTTTTCAAAGCTTCCTCCGGGAGGAAGGATCGATTCTCGATCTCAGAGAGTTCCAGCTGAAATCCGCTTTCCCGGGCAAGGATCAGGATCTTGCGCATCACGTCTATCCCGCTGAGGTCGATCTTCGGATCAGGTTCCGTATATCCTTCTTCCTGTGCCTGTCTCACCACATCATGGAAAGAGGTGTCCTCATTAAAATGGTCGAACACAAAATTCAGGCTTCCAGAAAGCACAGCCTTGATCTCCCTTACTTCATCCCCGGATGCCACCAGGTTTTTCAGCGTATCTATGATCGGAAGTCCGGCCCCTACATTGGTCTCAAATAAAAAGGGGGCCCTGTATTGTGAGGCGAGATCCTTCAGCTGTTTGTAATTCCTGTACGCCGAGGAACAGGCGATCTTGTTACAGGTGACCACCGAGATACTTTCCCTGAGATACTGGGGGTATCGCTCTGCCACCTTCTCGCTGGCCGTATTGTCTACCAGGATGCTGTTTCTGGCATTGATATGCTGTATGGTCTTAAAGAATTCTTTGGGATCTGCCTTCAAACCTTTTTGCAGGAGATCGGACCATTGCTGTAGCGGAATGCCCTGTTCGTCGAAGTACATCTTTCGGGAATTGGAGATTCCCAGAACCCTGACATTGAGCCTGAGATGGTCTTTAAGGTACTTCTTTTGCTTTCTGAGTTGTTCGAGCAATTTGGCCCCCACATTCCCTGTACCGAGGACAAAGAGGTTCAGCTGTTTGATGTTCTCCTCAAAGAATGTCTCGTGGAGGGTGTTTAATGCTTTTTTAACGTCCTCCTTGCGGATCACAGCCGAGATATTCCGTTCAGAGGCCCCCTGGGCAATGGCCCTGATGTTCACATTGTTCTTCCCCAGAGTGCTGAACATCCGGCCGCTCAGACCCTGGTGGTTTTTCATCTGATCCCCTACCAGGGCAATGATAGCCAGGTCTTTTTCATGGGCGACGGGTTTGATCTTTCCCTGAGACCTTTCGTAGCTGAAAGCCTTGTCGATCTCCCTGATAGCCCTGGGGGCGTCTTCATCGGCAATACCGATACAGATAGAGTGTTCCGAAGAAGCCTGGGTGATAAGGACCACACTGATATTGGCCATAGACAATACTTCGAAGAATCGCTTGGAGATACCGGGAATCCCGATCATACCCGGACCTTCAAGGGAGAGGAGGGAAATTCCGGGGATATAACTGATCCCCCTCACTGTCCTGCCTTCTTCGGGAGACTTCCGGGTGATCAGCGTTCCCGGGGCATCGGGTTCGAAAGTGTTCTTGATCAGAATGGGGAGTCCTTTGGCCAGGACGGGCTGAACCGTAGGGGGATATAGCACTTTGGCACCGAAATGCGAAAGTTCCATGGCCTCTTCATAGGATATGTGGGCGATGGGTTTAGCCTGTTTTACGATTTTTGGGTTGGCCGTGTACATCCCGCTCACATCGGTCCATATCTGTAATTCCTCGGCTTCTAGTGCCGCAGCAATGATCGAGGCCGTGAAGTCGGATCCCCCTCTTCCCAGGGTAGTGACGTTGCCATCCTCAGAGGAAGCAATAAATCCGGGAAGTACCACAACGGCTGCCTTCTCCTGCTCAAAATACTCCCGAATCCGTTTGTTGGATTCCTTGAAATCAACCGCGGCCTTCCCATGGTTTTGGTCTGTGAGAAGGAGTTCCCGAGAGTCTTTGAATTCCGCGGTCAATCCACTCGAGGTAAAGTATTCGCTGATGATAAAGGCAGAAAGCAACTCACCAAAGCTGACGATCCTGTCTGATAATCTGGGAGTGATCTCCCCTATATAAAATGCGCCATCCAGAAGGGTTTCCAGCACATTGAGCTCGCTTTTTACCTTACTGAGGATACCGCTTTGGGATTTCATCGGCATCAGTTCCCTGACCACTTCAAGGTGTCTGTCCTCTATGCCTTTGAGTGCTTTTCGGTAAGCGGCGTCCTGACGGGAGGCGATGTCCATCGTCTCCAGCAGGCGGTCAGTAACCCCTCCAAGGGCTGAGACTACTACGGCTATCCTGTCTGATTCTGTGTGATTCACTATGTCCCTGACCTGCCTGATCACGTCTGCAGAGGCCACGGAAGTACCACCAAATTTTAAAACTTTCATCGTATTAAGGAATTAAGGAAACTAAAAAGGGATATGGGACAGCGGAGAATAATAAGAGACTACCCCCAAGGGGTGGTGTTCACCATCGTATTATTTTTGGATGGAGATACCGCATCGGGGTTTGGCAGGAAAGAAACTGGATTCGATCTCATACGGATCAAATGTAGTATTTTTACAAAGCCGCCCAAACAAATCAAGGGATTTTTGAGAACAAGAAGGAGAATCACAAGCTTTTTTACGGATTTCTTACCTACATCGGAAAAAAGTGAGAACTTTCCATCAAGACCCTGCGGGCGATCCCTGACGAGTGACCTGCCATAAAGGAGTCTATATAAAATGAAAATACTATCCGCGGAACAGATCAGGGCAGCTGATGCCTATACGATAAAAAGCCAGAACCTCAGGAGTGATGAACTTATGGAAAGGGCCGGGGTCGCCCTCTTTAACTGGCTGCATCAGCAACTGAATGGTTCTCCCGTCACCTTGCATGTGTTCTGCGGGATCGGCAACAATGGGGGAGACGGTTTGGTTGTGGCGAGGCATTTGCTGGAACACGGGTATAAGATACAGGTGTACGTTGTGAACTACAGCGACAAAAGGTCACAGGATTTCCTGATCAATTTTGACCGACTTAAGGAACGAAAGGTATGGCCGGAAATTTTGAAAGAAAAAAGTCCGCTACCGGAAATAGGGGAAGGGGATATTGTGATAGATGCCATCTTCGGTACGGGGCTGAACAGGGAACCAAATGCCTGGGTGACCCAACTCATGCAGGGATTGAACAAATGCAAGGCCCTGATAGTATCTATTGACGTGCCCTCAGGGATGTTCCTGGACAAAGCCTCAGATCTCGGTCATGTCATCAGGGCGAACTATGTCCTGACCTTTCAACACCCGAAACTGGTCTTTTTCCTGCCATCCACGGGAAGTTTTTGCGAACAGTGGATGGCCCTGGATATCGGTCTGGATGAGGCCTTTATCAATTCCCTGGATACGGATTATGAATTGATAGGTTACAACGAGATCAAACTTCTCTATCGATTCAGGAGTAAATTTTCTCATAAAGGTACTTTCGGTCATGCGGTGATCGTTGGTGGGTCCCATGGTAAAATGGGTGCAATAAGACTTGCAGCAGAGGCCTGCCTCAGGAGTGGGAGCGGACTCGTTACGGCCTATGTGCCAGGCTGTGGGCTTAACCCCTTGCAATCCAGCATTCCGGAAGTGATGGTCCTAACCGATAAGAGTGAAAAGGAGATCAGAGAGGTCGATATCCCTTTTCAGGCATCCGCCGTCGGCATAGGGATGGGAATGGGTACGTCCAAAGCTACTATAGGGGCGTTCAAGGCCTTTCTGGAGGAGAATTCATCACCTCTGGTCGTGGACGCTGATGGGCTCAACCTGCTAGCCAAAGAAAAGACCCTGCTGAAACTACTGCCTCCCAATTCTGTCCTGACCCCTCATCCCGGAGAACTGGAACGCCTGACAGGATCATGGAAAAACGACTTCGAAAAACTGGAGTTGGCCAGGGAATTTGTGAAAGAGGCGGGCTGTATTCTGGTCATCAAGGGGGCGCATACCCTAATACTCGACAAGGACAAGGGCTACGTGAACACTTCCGGAAACCCGGGGATGGCCACGGCCGGGAGCGGGGATGTCCTCACAGGAGTGATCACCGGACTTTTATCCCAGGGCTACGCTCCCCTGGAGGCCTCACTAATGGGGGTGTACCTGCACGGAAGGGCAGGTGACCTGTGTCTGCAATCACAAAGTATGGAATCCCTTACTGCAGGGGATATCACATCACAACTGGGAGCAGCCTTCCGGGAATTCTACATGGAAGAACCAAATCATAAAAAAGAAGGGGAAGGGGAATAGATTATTTCTTGGCTACCCGCCTCTTGACCCAGGCAAGGGCATTGTTGTAGTCGATAAAGAACTTCATCGGCTTTTTGTAGAACATCTTCTCAATGGTGAAATTGTGCATGTCCATCTCCTTAACCGAGACAATAGCATACGCCTTTAAGTTTTGCAGTTCCCGCACATAATTGTAGATCGTCGGGTCTATGGCATAGGAATTCTTTCGGTTACTGATAAAGCCGAAGGGCCTGTCCCTGAAATGGATCTCGGAGATTCCGATCAATTGGTAGACCCGTTCCAGGGTCACGGTAACTCCTTCGTTGTAAGTGGCGACCATGTAGTCGTCGAAAACCTGGACAGTTCCTATATCCAGCACATACTCCTTTACAACAACCGGTGTTTTGATCGGCCTTATTTTCATCCCCATGTAGTTTTGTAGTGTTCATTACGAAAGTATTCGGAAGGCCACCGGGATTGAAAAATAATAGATTAAAGGCGTAAAAATCGTTTAATCGACATACAGGGGAGTCGATCGGATGGAACAAGGATATACGGTACAAAAAAGGGTGTCAGTTTAATGACACCCTATATTAGAATTATTTCCTACAATCTAGGCTTCGGAAGACTTCTTGGCCTTTTTGATTTTAATGGAAAGCAATTCCGATTTTCCATCGTAGTCCATGAAGATGCTGTCTCCTTCTTCCAGTTTGGAATTGACGATCTCCTCGGCCAGAACGTCCTCAATATATTTCTGTATGGCTCTTTTCAGTGGCCTGGCGCCGTACTGTTTGTCAAAACCTTTCTCGGCTATATAGTCCTTGGCCTTATCGGAAAGATTCAGGTCGTATCCTATATCTTTGATCCTGTTGTACAGTTTGGCGAGCTCAATGTCGATGATCTGGTGGATATGTTCCCTTTCAAGCGGATTGAAGACGATCACATCGTCTATCCTGTTGAGAAATTCCGGAGCGAAAGCCTTCTTCAAGGCATTTTCGATCACACTTTTTTGGTGGGAGTCTTCCTGTGATTTTTTGGCTGCCGTACCAAAGCCAACACCTTGCCCGAAGTCCTTTAGCTGTCGGGCTCCGATATTGGAGGTCATGATGATGATGGTATTCCTGAAATCGATCTTCCTGCCCAGGCTGTCAGTCAGGTATCCGTCATCCAGCACCTGCAGCAACATATTGAAGACATCGGGATGCGCTTTCTCCACCTCGTCGAGGAGGATGACAGAATAGGGTTTGCGCCTCACCTTCTCGGTCAGCTGTCCCCCTTCTTCATACCCCACATATCCGGGAGGTGCTCCCACAAGTCTGGAGATGGCAAATTTCTCCATGTACTCGCTCATGTCTATGCGGATCAGGGCGTCCTCTGAATCGAAGAGTTCCTTGGCCAGAACTTTGGCCAGCTGGGTCTTACCAACTCCGGTCTGTCCCAGGAAGATAAAGGAACCGATCGGCTTGTTAGGATCCTTGAGCCCGGCCCTGTTTCTCTGGATGGCTTTGGCCACCTTGGCCACAGCCTCGTCCTGTCCGATCACATTCCCCTTGATCAGGGCAGGCAATTCGGCCAGTTTATTACTTTCGGTCTGGGCGATCTTGTTTACGGGTATGCCACTCATCATGGATACGACATCTGCCACATTGTCCTCAGTTACGGTCTCCCTGTGAAGTTTACTGTCTTCTTCCCATTTTTCCTGGGCTACCGCCAATTCTTTTTCCAGGCGTTTTTCATCGTCCCTTAACTTGGCCGCTTCTTCGTACCGTTGTTTTTTCACAACGGTATTCTTGAGTTCCCGTACATCATCGAGCTGCTTTTCGAGTTCGAGGATCTGCTTGGGCACATCCATATTCACGATGTGTACACGGGAGCCTGCTTCGTCCAGGGCATCTATCGCCTTGTCCGGAAGGAAGCGGTCAGTCATGTACCGGTTTGTGAGTTTTACGCAGGCCAGAATGGCTTCGTCCGTATAAAGAACGTTGTGGTGGTCTTCGTATTTTCCCTTGATGTTCCGCAGGATCTCTATGGTCTCTTCCACGGTTGTGGGTTCTACCATAACCTTCTGGAACCTTCGCTCCAGGGCGCCGTCCTTCTCAATGTACTGGCGGTACTCGTCCAGGGTGGTCGCTCCAATACATTGAATCTCTCCCCTGGCCAGGGCCGGCTTGAACATGTTGGATGCATCCAGGCTGCCCGTGGCTCCTCCGGCCCCTACGATGGTATGTATCTCGTCAATAAAAAGGATCACATCGTCATTTTTCTCCAGCTCATTCATCACGGCCTTCATCCTCTCTTCGAACTGGCCGCGGTACTTGGTACCGGCAACCAGGGATGCCAGGTCGAGGGTCACGACCCTTTTGTTGTAAAGGATGCGTGATACCTTTTTGTTGATAATGCGGAGGGCAAGGCCTTCCGCTATGGCGCTCTTTCCTACACCGGGTTCACCGATGAGGAGGGGATTGTTCTTTTTCCTTCGGCTGAGGATCTGGGAGACACGTTCGATCTCCTTCTCACGTCCCACGACCGGATCGAGTTTATTCTCTTCCGCAAGGCGTGTGAGATCGCGCCCGAAGTTATCCAGGACAGGCGTCTTGGATTTCTTGCTTCCCTTCTGGGCCGAAGCGCCTCCATAGGAAGCTTCTTTCCCTTCTGATGGCTCGTCGGAGTCACTGGGGAAGGATTCGGAGGTGGGAGAATCGATATAATCGTCCTCGCTCGTGATCATGGATTTGAATTGTTCTTTCACCCCGTCATAGTCCACCTTGAGCTTGTGTAACAATTTGGTCGTGGGGTCATTCTCGTTCCTCAGGATACAGAGGAGGAGGTGTGCCGTATTGATGGAAGAACTCTGGAACAGTTTTGCCTCCAGGAAGGTAGTCTTCAATGCGCGCTCTGCCTGCCTTGTGAGGTGCAGGTTCTTCTTGTCTTTTTGTGTGTTCCCAGGATTGGGGTTTGCGGGACTCAGGATTTCCACCTTTCTGCGGAGATGGTCGAGGTCCACATCCAGGGCGTCCAGGATGCTAATGGCTTTGCCACTGCCATCCCGGAGTAAACCCAGCATGAGATGCTCGGTCCCGATGAAGTCGTGACCAAGCCTCAGGGCCTCCTCCTTGCTGTACGCAATTACGTCTTTAACTCTTGGTGAAAAATTATCGTCCATAAGGTTTCCTTAAATCTCTTTAAAATTAGTAAAACTTACTATAAGAACGTCAAATACCGTACCTATATTAGATTAAGTTGGTCTAAATGACGAAAAAATGCCCGATTTACAAAATAATTAACAGGCGTTTTATCAACGAAAACGCCTATCTGTCATGTTGATAAATTCTGCAATAAAGTCAATGTTTTGTGCGCCTTAACCTATCATTTTGTGTATATTGGGCCGATGTTTTAACCACTGATAAGCAATAGGATTTTTATATGGCGGAAGGAGAAAAATTGATCCCGATCAACATAGAAGATGAGATGAAATCTGCCTACATTGATTACTCAATGTCGGTCATTGTGTCACGCGCCCTTCCCGATGTCAGGGATGGGCTGAAACCGGTACACAGAAGGGTGCTTTACGGAATGCATGAACTGGGAGTGAGATCCAGCAGCGCCCACAAGAAATCTGCCCGTATCGTCGGGGAGGTTTTAGGAAAGTATCACCCGCACGGAGACACCTCGGTCTATGATACCATGGTGCGTATGGCCCAGGAATGGAGCCTGAGGTACATGCTCATAGACGGGCAGGGGAACTTCGGTTCCATCGATGGCGACAGTCCGGCTGCCATGCGATATACAGAGGCGCGCATGAGGAAGATCGCCGATGAGATGCTCACGGACATCGAAAAGGAGACCGTTGACCACCAGCTCAACTTCGACGATTCCCTTCAGGAACCTACCGTACTGCCGGCGAGGATACCCAACCTGCTCATCAATGGAGCCTCGGGTATCGCCGTGGGGATGGCCACCAATATGCCCCCACACAACCTCTCCGAGGTGGTGGACGGGACCGTGGCTTTTATCGATAATCCCGAGATCGAAATAGATGAACTCATCACCCACATCAAAGCCCCGGATTTTCCCACCGGGGGAATCATCTACGGCTATGATGGAGTAAAAGAAGCCTTTCACACCGGGCGCGGGCGTATTGTCATGCGGGCTAAAGCCCATTTTGAAGAAGTGGACGGGCGTGAGTGCATCGTGGTAACGGAGATTCCCTACCAAGTGAACAAGGCGGATATGATCAAAAAGACAGCCGACCTGATCAACGACAAAAAGATAGAGGGGATCAGCAATATCCGTGATGAGAGTGACCGTAAAGGGATGCGTGTGGTGTACATCCTCAAGAGGGACGCCATTCCTAATATAGTACTGAATACCCTTTTCAAATACACAGCCCTGCAGTCGTCCTTCAGCGTGAACAACATCGCCCTGGTAAACGGACGTCCGCAGTTGCTCAACGTAAAGGAGATCATCTCCTACTTTGTGGACCACAGACATGAGGTGGTGGTTCGCAGAACAAAATTCGACTTGAAGAAGGCCGAAGACCGGGCCCACATCCTGGAAGGATTGATCATAGCTTCAGACAATATAGATGAAGTGATCAGCATCATCCGGGCCTCATCAGATGCGGATACAGCCAGGCAAAACCTGATCGAGCGTTTTGAACTGACAGAAATTCAGGCCAGGGCCATCGTGGAAATGCGACTGAGGCAACTCACCGGCTTGGAGCAGGACAAACTGAGGTCTGAATACGAGGAGATCCTCAAGACCATAGAGGATCTCAAGGATATCCTGGCGCGGAAGGACAGGAGAATGGAGATCATTAAGGAGGAGCTCCTGGAGGTCAAGGAGAAATACGGAGACGACAGGCGTTCGGAGATCAATTTCGCAGGGGGTGACCTCAGTATTGAAGACATGATCCCGGATGAGCAGGTGGTCATCACCATATCCCATGCCGGTTACATCAAAAGGACACCCCTTTCTGAATACAAGACCCAGCACAGGGGAGGGGTAGGCCAGAAGGCATCTTCTACCCGGAATGAGGACTTCTTAGAGCACCTCTTTGTGGGGACTAACCACCAGTACATGCTGTTCTTTACTCAGAGTGGTAAGTGTTTCTGGATGCGGGTCTTTGAGATCCCTGAAGGTAGCAGGACTTCCAAAGGCAGGGCGATACAGAACCTGATCAACATAGAGACCGACGATAAGGTAAAGGCCTTTATCTGTACCCAGGATCTCAAGGATGAGGATTACGTGAACAGCCACTACGTGATCATGGCTACCAGGAAGGGAGTGGTCAAAAAGACCTCCCTGGAACAGTATTCAAGACCGAGACAGAACGGGATCATCGCGATCAATGTACGGGAAGGGGACGAATTGCTGGAAGCCAAGCTCACCACCGGTACCAGCCAGATCTTCCTGGGGTTGAGGTCCGGGAAAGCGATCCGGTTTGAAGAGAGCAAAACCCGACCCATGGGCAGGAGTGCCTCCGGTGTACGCGGGATCACTTTGGCCAGCGATGATGACGAGGTGATCGGTATGGTGTCGGTCCATAATTTTGAAGAGGACATCCTGGTGGTTTCCGAGAATGGCTATGGAAAGAGGTCCAGCATAGACGATTACCGCATCACCAACAGGGGCGGTAAAGGCGTCAAGACCATTTCCATAACCGAGAAGACTGGCGGACTCGTAGCGATCAAGAACGTATCGGATTCTGATGACCTGATGATCATCAACAAATCGGGCATCGCCATCCGCATGAGCGTGGACGACCTGAGGACCATGGGCAGGGCTACCCAGGGGGTAAAACTGATCAACCTCAAGGATAATGATTCCATTGCGGCAGTGGCCAAGGTCATGAAGGATGAGGACAACCTGGATGATGTGGATGTCAGGGATATCGAAGTAAAAACAGAAGATGGCACGGCTCTTGATACTCAGGAACCGGAATCAGAAAAATAATTATTAAACACTAATCAAAAGAGAGTAACAATGAGAACGAAACTATTCATTTTAATGGCTATGCTGTTTAGCACGCTTGCTTTTGCGCAGAAGAGTGAGCTGAAAGATGCAGAAAAAGCCCTTAAGAACGGGGATGCAACGGCTGCCAAATCCAGCCTTGAGTCTATTTCGGGGATGATCGATGGGGCAGATGAGCGCACCCAGGCCCAGTATTATTTCGTAAGAGGTCAGGTATTTTCAGACCTCGCAAAGAAAGGACAGGCCAGTGCCTTTGATGAGGCTATTTCTTCTTATAAGAAAGTAATTGAGATCGAAAATGCCAGTGGGAAGGCAAAATACAGTTCGGATAGCGAGCAGATGCTAGCAGGGATGACCTCAGACCTGATCAATGCTGCTGTAGACGACAACAACAACAAAAAATACAAGGAAGGTGCAGATAAACTCTACATGGCTTACCAGTTGAGCCCAAGGGATACCATCTACCTGTATTACGCTGCCAGCAGTGCTGTTAACGGACAGCATTACGAAGAGGCTCTCGGGTACTACGAAGAGTTGAAAAAACTCAACTATGACGGGAGCACCATGTCTTACAAAGCGACCAATGTTGAGACAGGCGAGGTCGAGGAAATGAATGACAAGACCCAGATGGATATCATGGTGAAGTCTGGTACCTATAAAGACCCTGTGATGGAAAGGAGCCCATCCAAAAGGTCAGAGATCATCAAGAATATCGCCCTGATCTACACCCAGTTAGGACAGGATGAAAAGGCGCTTCAGGCTTATACCGATGCTAAGGCCGAAAATCCCAATGACGTCAACCTCGTGCTGAATGAAGCGAACCTCTACTACAAGATGGGTGACAAGGATAAATTCAAGGCTCTGATGGCCGAGGCCTCTGCCATGGCTCCTGACAATCCTGATCTGCAGTACAACATCGGGGTGATCAACATGGAACAGGGGAACCTGGAAGAAGCCAGAACCGCTTACAAAAGGGCTATAGAGATCAACCCCGGCTATGTGAATGCCCAACTGAACCTCTCTACCACCTATGTGAATGAGGGTAACGGACTGATCGATGAGATGAACAGTCTTGGGAACTCAAGGGCTGATATTGCCCGATATGAGGAACTCAAAAAGCAGAAGGACGACTTGTTCAGGGAAGGTGCTATTGTTTTGGAAGACGCCCTTAAGAACAATCCTGACAACCAGGGAATCCTGACCCAGCTCAAGAATATCTACGGGGCACTGGGGGATAATGAGAATTTCATGAGGGTCAAAAAACTCCTTGGAGAATAAGATATTTCCTTAGGGATAAGAAACCCGGTCTCAGAAGGCCGGGTTTTTTTATAGGATCTTTTTGATCACCCTTAGCTTATGAGTGTACCGCCCCTGCTCCGTGTCGTAGATCCCGCTTTGATCCAGCCGGTCTATCCGGACCCTGCCATGGGCGTGTATGATGTGGTTGTCTTTCATGATGACTCCCACATGGGTGATCTTTCCCTCTTCATCGTCAAAGAAAGCGAGGTCACCCGGACTGCTTTCCTCCACAAAGCTCAGCACTTCCCCCAGGGCCGATTGCTCCGCGGCATTTCTCGGCAGGGAGTATCCGTTGATCTTGTAAACCATCTGGGTAAGGCCCGAACAATCGATCCCGAAAGGGGTTTTGCCTCCCCACTGGTAGGGCGCATCGAGGTATTGGAGAGCTGTATTGAGCAGGTTCGGTTTTTCCAGTTTACCCCTGACGAGTTCTCCTTCATAAGTGTGGTTCAGGGAGCGGGCAAATTGTACCACGGATCCTAAAAGTATAGGGATCAACTGGCTCTTTCCTGAACTTACAAAAGCGATGAGGTCTGAAGCGTGGGCTGGTTCTTTGGCAGCTTTAAATTCCCTGTAGCGCTCTTTTTCGAGTGGGTACGATTGGTTTTTGGGGATCCATCCTTCTGTACCGTCCCAGGTCACCCGTATCTTCACCCACTCCTTCCGATGGTCGGTCACCTTGTACAGATCCCCGTAAAGGAGTTGGGTGACCTGTTCTCCCGAGG
>NZ_JBFGBM010000056.1:0-13897 GCF_041567615.1 Muriicola sp. | reverse complement strand
TAAAAAATAAATCATGAGCGTATTAGTCGACAAGAATTCTAAGATCATTGTACAAGGTTTTACCGGTAGTGAGGGAACTTTTCACGCCGAGCAGATGATCGAATACGGAACCAATGTAGTAGGAGGAGTCACTCCAGGGAAAGGCGGACAGACTCATCTGGGAAAACCCGTATTCAATACGGTTGAAGAAGCGGTGGAGAAAGTTGGAGCAGATACCACTATCATATTCGTTCCACCTGCATTTGCGGCTGATGCCATCATGGAAGCGGCCAGTGCTGGCATCAAAGTGATCATTACCATCACCGAAGGCATTCCTGTTGAGGACATGGTTAAAGCCTACGACTATATCCGGGATAAGGATTGTACGCTGATCGGACCCAACTGCCCCGGGGTCATTACTCCGGGAGAAGCCAAGGTGGGTATCATGCCGGGCTTTGTGTTTAAAAAAGGACACGTAGGGATCGTTTCCAAATCCGGAACGCTTACGTATGAGGCTGCAGACCAGGTGGTGCGCCAGGGCCTTGGCATCACTACTGCTATCGGGATAGGTGGGGACCCAATTATTGGAACAACCACCAAAGAAGCCGTTAAATTGCTGATCAATGACCCTGAGACCCATTGTGTGGTGATGATCGGTGAGATAGGAGGGCAACTGGAAGCCGATGCGGCCAACTGGTATAAGGAGAGTGGCAGCAAAAAGCCCATCGTAGGGTTTATCGCTGGGGAAACAGCCCCGGCCGGAAGGACGATGGGGCATGCCGGCGCTATCGTCGGAGGCAGTGACGATACAGCCCAGGCTAAGAAAAGAATCATGAGAGAATGCGGGATCCACGTGGTGGACTCTCCGGCAGACATTGGCAAAAAAGTAAAGGAAGTAATGGGGTGATCCCATCGATTGCTACAGAAATCCCGACATGTTCGGGATTTTTTTTTCGCCTTACGCAACACAAAATGTATCTTTGAAGAACGTGAAACGAATACCGACAACCATATGAAATTGTTAGAAGGAAAGAATGTGATCATCACCGGTGCCAGCAGGGGGATCGGGACCGGGATAGCTAAAGTTTTTGCCGCCCACGGCGCCAATGTCGCCTTTACTTACAGTTCAAGTGAAGGCCCGGCTGTGGCCTTGGAAAAAGAACTCGGCTCCACAGGGGTGAAGGCCAAAGCCTACAAGAGCAACGCAGCAGATTACAAGGCGTGCGAGGATCTGGTGGCTGCCGTCGTCGAGGATTTTGGCGGGATCGATGTTTTGATCAATAACGCAGGGATCACCAAAGACAACCTGCTGATGAGGATGACGGAAGAGGATTTTGATTCCGTGATCGAGATCAACCTGAAGTCGGTTTTTAATATGACAAAAGCCGTACAGCGAACCCTGCTCAAGCAGAGAAGCGGGTCTATCATTAACATGAGCAGTGTGGTAGGGGTAAAAGGCAATGCGGGCCAGACCAATTATGCCGCCTCCAAGGCTGGGATCATCGGGTTCACAAAATCGGTCGCCCTTGAGTTGGGATCCAGAAACATCCGCTGCAACGCTATAGCGCCAGGTTTTATAGAAACGGAAATGACCGGGAAGCTCGATGAGAAAACGGTACAGGGATGGAGGGATGCCATTCCCCTCAAAAGGGGCGGTACCCCGGAAGATGTGGCCAATGCCTGTCTGTTCCTGGCATCAGACCTGTCTTCCTATGTCAGCGGCCAGGTGCTCCACGTAGACGGAGGAATGCTTACCTGATTTAATCTATTTACTCCGGGAGATCAGTTATCCAAAGGTACCCATTGAGGAAAGCGACAAAAAGAAGTGAATAATGCAAACGGCAACCGTTCTGGGTATGCTGCTTGCTGCCCTTATTTCTGCGCTGCTGGTCTGGTGGCAATACTATTTTAGAGCGGGTGCCAGGCGTAACCCTACCCATGTACTGGCGCTGTTGCGTTTCCTGTCGGTCTTTGGCCTATTCCTCCTTCTTCTGAATCCAAAGATCTCTAAAACAACAGTCACCACAAGTAAACAGAACCTCGTCCTGCTGTTCGATGATTCGGAATCCATTCAGAATGCCGGTGCTGCTGACAGGGTCAGGCAGATTTTAACCGATCTTACAGGGGCAAGCTCGCTTTCAGACAGATTCCATATCAACAGCTATGGCTTTGGACGAGAGCTGAATGCCTTGGACAGTCTGGGTTTTCAGGGGGAGGTATCCGATCTCTCAGGGGCCCTTACAGCCCTCAAAACCGTCTATGGACGTGAGAACGCCGTCGCAGTCCTTGTCACTGACGGGAATCAGACCCTTGGGAGGGCTTATGAATACCTGGGTCCTGAGCTCAATTTTCCCTTGTTTTCACTGGTGGTGGGTGATACCACCCGTTATGCCGACCTGAAGATCAGTCGGGTGAACCTTAACAAATACGTCTTTTTAGAGAATAGCTTTCCTGTAGAAATCTTTTTGACCTACCAGGGAAGAGATTCAATCTCCAGCCGACTCGACGTACGCCTGGATGGCCGGAATGTTTTTCGACGAAATGTGAACCTGAGCGCGGAGAACAACTCCATGAAGATCAGCACAAGTCTCCTCGCTTCGGAGGTCGGGCTCAAATCATTGCTACTGACCCTTGATTCCATTCCCGGTGAGAAAAACACGGCGAACAACCGCTGGCGTACCACTATAGAGGTCATTGATGAAAAAACCCGGGTCGGGATCGTTTCAGACATGGCCCATCCGGACATAGGTGCCCTGATCAAGGCTATTGAAAACAATGAGCAAAGGCGTGTTGACCTCGTCAATTCCAGGGCCACAGCAGGGGAATTAAGTGAATTTGACATGTTGATCCTCTATCAACCGGGCAGGTCTTTTTCAGGCGTGTATGATTTCATCCTTCAGTCGGGCCTTAATACATTTACCATCGCCGGTCCGCGTACCGACTTCACCTTCCTGAACAGGATGCAAAAAGGGCTGCAGGTCAGTAATTTCAACCAGACCGAGGAAATACTTCCAGTGATAAACCCCGCTTTTGGACTTTTCGATATTTCAGATTTTTCGGTGGAGGAGTTTCCCCCTTTGCTGGGTACCCTGGGTGAAATCCTGATCACAAAGCCCAATGAAAGCATACTCGACCAGCAGGTCAGAGGCGTTAACCTCCAAGAACCTATGCTCTCCATCATGAGTGATGAAGAAACCCGGCACGCCTTCCTGTTTGGGGAAAATATTTGGAAATGGAGGCTGCAATCTTTCAGGAATGACCAGGGTTTTGAAAATTTCGACCGATTGATGGATAAGATCGTGCTCTACCTCACTTCCGATGGTAAGAGGAAACGGCTCGCTGTGAGTTATGAACAGGCCTATAACGCGGCCTCAGACAGGAAGATCAAGGCCACCTTCTACGATGCTACCTTCGTTTTTGATCCGGAAGCCGAATTAAAGATCAGTATTCGGGGGACTGACCATGAATATACCGCCCGGCAAAATATGGTGCTGGCCGATAATCAGTATGAAACAGACCTGAGTGATCTGCCACCGGGAGAATACAGTTTTTCCGTGACGGTGGAAGGACAGGACATACGCTCTGATGGCAGGTTCAGGATAGAGGACTTCAACCTGGAGCAACTTTTTGTTTCCAGTGACCCAAACAGGTTGGGAATGCTGTCGGAAGGCAGTGGAGGTAGTTTGTACTACCCTGATCAGTTGTCGGCCCTGATCGATGAGCTCTCAGAAGATCCAAGATTCTCACCGGTCCAAAAAAGCACAGAAAATGTCGTATCTTTGATCGACTTCAAAATACTTCTGGGATGGATCGTTATGGCTCTTGCGGCGGAATGGTTTATCCGGAAATACAACGGATTAATTTAAATACACACGAATGGACAAACTTCCAAAAATTACGTTACCAGCAATTTTTATCGTCATCGTACTGGTGATCCTCATATCAAAATCAGCCATTACCATTGGCTCCGGAGAGGCCGGAGTACTTTACAGGACCTTCGGGGACGGGGTGGTTACCGATGAGCCCCCTTTGGGAGAGGGCTTCCATCTTGTAGCACCCTGGAATAAGGTATTTATTTATGAAGTAAGACAGCAGGAGGTGTTTGAGAAGATGCAGGTGCTTTCTTCAAACGGTTTGGAGATCAAGTTGGATGCTTCTGCCTGGTTTGAGCCTAAGTATGAAGAACTCGGTAAATTGCACCAGGAAAAAGGGGAGGCCTATGTGCAAAGGGTACTTCTTCCAACGATACGGTCTGCGGCCAGGAGTGTTGTAGGGCGCTATACACCTGAACAGCTGTATTCCAGTAAGCGGGATGCCATCCAGGCTGAGATCTATGAAGAGACAAAGAAAATTGTTGACGGGCAGTACATACAGCTCAATGAGGTTCTGGTCCGTGACGTGACGCTGCCCCCAACGATCAAAGATGCGATTGAGCGCAAATTAAAGCAGGAACAGGAATCCCTGGAATATGAGTTCAGGCTGGTGACTGCTGAAAAAGAGGCTGAGAGGCAGCGCATTGAGGCCCAGGGTAAAGCGGATGCTAACCGTATCCTCAGCGCGTCACTGACAGACAAGATCCTTCAGGACAAAGGGATTGAAGCTACCTTGAAACTTTCCGAATCACCCAATGCCAAAGTAGTTGTGGTTGGATCCGGGGAATCTGGCTTGCCGATTATTTTAGGAAATAATTAAGCCAGCGAAATTTTTGCAGGTTCAAAATAAATTCTACTTTTGCTCCGTATGAAAGTAAATAATACACATCATCATTCCGCATCTCGCCCTCAAGCAGGTTAGGAATGTATTGTTGTATTCAAAAAATATCCGAACCCGTTTGAGCAATCAAACGGGTTTTGTTTTTAGCTCCAAAGCGATAAATAGGCTAAGCATGAAATTAAAAATTGCCATTCAAAAAGCCGGACGTCTCAATGAGGATTCCCTGAACATCCTCAAGGACTGCGGGATCTCCATAGATAACGGAAAGGACCAGCTCAAAGCTTCTGCCAGGAATTTCCCTCTGGAGGTATTTTATTTACGAAATGGGGACATTCCCCAATATTTGAGAGATGGGGTTGTCGATGTGGCGATCATCGGCAGCAATGTTCTGGTAGAAAAAGGAACGGATATAGACATAGCCGAAAAGCTCGGATTTTCTAAATGCCGTGTATCCCTGGCTGTTCCCAAGGCGATGAAATACGATTCTATCGCCGATCTTCAGGGTAAAAGAATAGCCACTTCCTATCCCAATACTGTGGAAACCTACCTGAAAGAACAAGGGGTAGAGGCAGAACTGCACATCATCAACGGGTCTGTAGAGATCGCTCCCAATATCGGACTCGCAGACGCGATCTGCGATATCGTTTCCAGCGGCAGCACATTGTTCAAGAACAACCTCAAGGAGGTGGAGAAGATCCTCAGCAGTGAGGCAGTACTGGCTGTCTCTCCTAGGATTGGGAAGGCACAACAGGATATCCTGGAGAAACTTCAATTCAGGATGCGGTCCGTGCTGGCCGGGCGTCAGTCAAAATACGTGCTGATGAACGTGCCCAATGACAAGATCGATAAGGTGATCGACTTGCTACCCGGGATGCGAAGCCCCACGGTCCTGCCTTTGGCAGAAGAGGGCTGGAGTTCGGTGCACTCAGTGATCAACAAGGACAAATTCTGGGAAGTGATAGACGAATTAAGGCAGGCCGGGGCAGAAGGGATCCTGGTATGTCCTATTGAAAAAATGGTAATCTAGTTCCGAATGAAGAAGTACTACGATCCGGACAGAAAGGAGTGGGATGATATCCTGTCCAGACCTACTTTCACCGTTGGCGATATAGAGGATACGGTTAATGAGGTTTTCCTTTCTGTCAGGAAAAAAGGAGATGATGCGGTCAAAGAATACACCGAGAAATTTGACCGGGTATCCCTTGCCTCCCCTCTGGTTGGGGAAAAAGAGATCGGGGAGGCCGAACAGGCCATAGACGAAGGCCTGAAAAGGGCCATCGGACGGGCGTATGACAATATCTATAAATTCCACGAAGCTCAGAAGACCCCTCCCGTTAAAGTGGAGACTTCGCCCGGAGTCGTTTGCTGGCAACAGAAAAGACCTATTCAAAAGGTGGGACTGTACATTCCCGGAGGTACGGCGCCCCTCTTTTCCACCATCCTCATGCTGGCCATACCGGCAAAAATTGCAGGCTGTGATGAAATCGTCCTGTGCAGCCCCCCTGACAAGAACGGCAACCTGCCGCCCGTTGTGCTCTATACAGCTTCCCTTTGCGGTATTGACAAAATCTACAAAGTAGGCGGGATTCAGGCGGTGGCAGCCATGACCTTCGGAACCCCGACCATTCCCCGGGTTTACAAGATCTTCGGCCCCGGCAACCAGTATGTGACCGTAGCTAAACAACTGGCCACGAAATACGGGGTTGCTATAGATATGCCAGCCGGCCCCAGTGAACTTCTGGTTATGGCTGATGATTCGGCATTGCCCTCCTTTGTTGCGGCCGACCTGTTGAGTCAGGCCGAACACGGCACGGACAGCCAGGTGGTCCTGGTAACAACCTCCAGATCTTTGCTTACAAAAGTGGAGGAGGAAGTAACGTCTCAGCTCGATGCACTCCCCAGGAAGGAGATCGCCCGAAAAGCAATTGGCAACAGCAGGCTTATCTACATGTCTGACCGCGACGCGGCCATTGATCTGATCAATACCTACGGACCGGAGCACTATATCCTGTGTACAGACGATGAAGAATACTATTTGGAGAAAACGGCAAACGCAGGTTCCGTTTTTATCGGTAATTACACCCCGGAGAGTGCGGGAGACTACGCTTCCGGAACCAACCACACCCTGCCTACCAACGGCTATGCCAGGCAATACAGCGGGGTAAATCTGGACAGTTTTACCAAGAGCATCACCTTCCAGAAGATATCGGAAGAAGGAATCATGGACCTGGGCGAGACTATAGAGATCATGGCCGAAGCAGAGGGTTTACAGGCTCACAGGAACGCGGTGACGCTCAGAAAAGAACTTTTGAAACAGAAATTACAGAAGGGAGAATAGGATGGAGTCCGCAAAATCAACACAATTTGATCTCAATCGCCTGGTCAGGGAAAATGTCAGGAATATGACACCCTATTCCTCGGCCCGGGATGAATACGTTTCCGATGGGAGTGAAAAGATCTTCCTGGATGCCAATGAGAATCCCTTCGGGGATGGGATCAACCGATACCCTGACCCGCAGCAGCGTACCCTGAAATCGGTCCTCTCCGGGCTTAAAGGGGTTAATCAGGACCAGATCCTGCTCGGAAACGGAAGCGACGAAGTCCTGGATCTGTTCTTTCGAGCTTTTTGTGAGCCCGGGAGAGATAATGTGATCACAGTGCCGCCGACCTATGGGATGTACGGTGTTCTGTCATCCCTCAACAATATTGAGAACAGGAAGGTCCTGCTGAAAAGGGATTTCACGCTGGACCTCGATGGCATTTTCAATGCCGTAGACGAAAATACGCGGATGATCTTTCTGTGTTCCCCCAACAATCCTACCGGGAACTGCATTCCCAACGAGCAAATCGAAGGCTTATTAGACCGATTTACAGGCCTGGTGGTTCTCGATGAGGCTTATATTGATTTTTCCGGTAAAACCAGCTGGATCAATACCCTTGATACCTATCCCAACCTGGCAGTCACCCAGACCTTTTCCAAAGCCTATGGTATGGCCGGGATACGCCTCGGGAGCTGTTTTGCCTCGAGGGAGGTGATCGCTGTCCTGAACAAGATCAAGCCTCCGTACAATGTCAATGAGCTCACACAGCGCACGGCCCTTCAAAGGCTAAAAGAGGCCGGGCGGGTCAAGGAAGAGGTGGAGGTACTGCGAACGGAAAGGAAAGAACTCGAACGCGCGTTATCGGCTTTGGATTACGTAGAGCGTGTCTATCCGAGTGATGCCAATTTTATTCTGGCTGTCGTTGATGATGCCAACCTGAGGTATGAGGGGCTTCTGGAAAAGGGATTTATCGTCCGCAACAGGTCTGGTCAGCCCCTATGTGAAAATTGCCTGAGGTTTACCGTGGGAACTCCGGAGGAGAACCGCCGCCTCATCGCAGCTTTAAATGAATTGAAATGAAAACTTCAGAAAAAACCAAGGTCCTGTTCATCGATAGGGACGGCACTCTGATCAGGGAGCCCCAGGACGAACAGATCGATGCCTTTGAAAAACTCGAATTCTACCCCGGGGTCTTTACCTGGCTGGGCAGGATAACAAGGGAGTTGTCCTATGAACTCGTAATGGTGACCAATCAGGACGGCCTGGGTACGGATTCCTTCCCGGAAGAAACTTTCTGGCCTGTACAGAATTTTATGATGGACACCCTGGAAAAGGAGGGGATCAGGTTCAAAGAGGTGTTGATAGACAGGACATTCCCCAGTGAGAATGCCCCGACCAGGAAGCCGAAAACAGGTCTTTTAATCCCGTACATGAAAGGGGATTACGACCTGGAAAATTCTTTTGTTATCGGGGATCGTCTCACCGATATGGAGCTAGCCAAAAACCTGAATGCCAAAGGAATATTTATCAACAATCACACCGCTCTGGGAAATGACGAACTCTCTGCCAAGGAGGAGGAGATCAAGGCCTGTATTGGCCTGGAGACGGCCTCCTGGAAGGAGATCTACGAATTCTTGAGACTCGGAAACCGCAGTTCCCAGCACAGCAGGGACACCCGGGAAACCCAGATCTCGATCAGCCTGAACCTGGATGGGAGCGGACAAAGCGATATATCGACCGGACTTCCTTTCTTTGACCATATGCTGGATCAACTGGCGAGACACGGACAAATCGACCTGGCCATAAAGGTCAAAGGAGACCTGGAAATAGACGAACACCACACCATTGAAGACACGGCCATAGCCCTGGGAGAAGTGTTCCACAAGGCCCTTGGCGACAAGCTGGGGATTGAACGATACGGCTTTTGCCTCCCTATGGACGATTGCCTGGCACAGGTGGCGATCGATTTTGGAGGCCGCAACTGGCTGGTATGGGAGGCTGAGTTCAAGAGGGAAAAGATCGGTGACATGCCCACCGAGATGTTCTTCCATTTCTTTAAATCCTTTACAGACGGGGCTAAGGCCAATTTGAACATAAAGGCCGAAGGAGTCAATGAACACCACAAGATCGAGGCTATTTTCAAGGCCTTTGCCAAAGCCATCAAAATGGCTGTGAAACGGGATACGGAAAAAATGATACTCCCCTCTACGAAGGGAATGCTTTAGGGAATCGACAATGAAGATCGTCATAATTGATTACGGTGCCGGTAACATTCAGAGTATAATCTTTGCTTTGGATCGCCTGGGCTATACCGCCACCCTCTCAGATGACCCAGAGGTCATAAAAAATGCGGATAAGGTCATTTTTCCCGGGGTTGGGGAGGCGAGTAGCGCGATGAAGAAATTGAGACAGCACGGCCTGGAGGAATTGATTCCCGCCCTGACCCAACCTGTGCTCGGGATCTGCCTGGGTATGCAGCTGATGTGCAGGTATTCAGAAGAAGGGGAGACCAGGGGACTCGGAATTTTTGACGTGGATGTCAAACGATTCTCCGACGACCTCAAGGTACCTCAGATCGGTTGGAACCAGATTCGCAACCTCAAAACCCCATTGTTTGATGAAATCCCTGAAAACGGATACATCTACCTGGTCCACAGTTATTACGCTCCCCTGTGTGAGGATACCATTGCAGTAACTGATTATGGGATTCTCTACAGCAGCGCCGTATGGAAGGATAATTTCTGGGGAGTGCAATTCCATCCGGAGAAAAGCAGTACAATAGGAGAGCAGATATTAAAGAATTTTATAACGCTCTAACGTAAAGAGATGAGAATCATACCAGCCATAGACATTATAGAGGGCAAATGCGTCCGGCTTTCCAAAGGGGATTACGGCACTAAAAAGGTTTACAGTGAGGACCCGCTCGAAATGGCCAAGAAATTTGAAGCGCATGGGGTGGAGTATCTTCATTTGGTGGATCTGGACGGGGCTAAGTCGAGTCATATTGTCAATCACAAAGTACTGGAGCAGATCGCTTCCAGGACCTCCCTGAAAGTGGATTTCGGGGGCGGACTCAAAGCGGATGAAGACCTGAGGATCGCATTTGAATCCGGGGCAAGGCAGATTACGGGGGGCAGTATCGCCGTGAAGAAAAAAGACGTATTCCTGGGCTGGTTGGAGGAGTATGGGGCCGAAAGGATCATTCTCGGAGCCGATGCCATGGATGAAAAAATCGCAGTTTCCGGCTGGCAGGAGGGCACAGGCGAAGAATTGATCCCCTTCATCCAAAGGTACCAGGGAGAGGGGATAAAATATGTGATCTGTACAGATATCGACAAGGACGGGATGCTGGAAGGCCCTTCTGTCCGACTCTACCAAAAGATTCTGGAGAAGACGCAGGTCGAAGGCAAGCCCGGTATCAGCCTGATTGCCAGTGGGGGGATCAGCAGGATGGATGACCTTTATGAATTGCAGGCGCTGGGGTGCGAGGGGGCGATCCTCGGCAAGGCGATCTATGAGAAAAAGATCAGCATGAAAGAACTGGAGTCTTATATCTTAACGGCATGAAAACGAAAAGATCTGATCTGGCCCGGGAATTTATTGAAAACGCCCTTTTCAGGATAGAAGAGAACATGAGGATGCTGCAGAAGAGCCTTGATTTCCTGAAGGAAGAGGAAGTGTGGAAAAGACCCAATGAAACCTCCAACAGCGTAGGTAATATCCTGGTGCACCTGCGCGGCAACATCACCCAGTACATCTTGGCCGGACTGGGAGGAGCGGAAGACCTGCGGGAGCGGGATGCGGAATTTGCCGTTCAGGGCGGACTGTCGAAGAGGGAATTGATGGAGCAAATCCACGCTTTGATGCAGGAAGTCAAGAGTGCGCTAAAAAACCTGTCAGACGAGCAGTTGACGAACTATTACAAGGTACAGGGCTTCGATCTGAGCGGGGCAGGCATTGTACTCCATGTAGTAGAGCATTTTTCCTATCACACAGGACAAATCGCCTTCTGGACCAAATCGCTGAAGAACAGAGACCTGGGGTTTTATGAGGGGGTCGACCTGAATATCAAAAATAAAAACGGATGCTGACCAAGAGGATCATACCCTGTCTGGATATTAAAAACGGGCGTACCGTAAAAGGGATCAATTTTGTGGATTTGAGGGATGCCGGCGACCCCGTTGAGCTGGCCGCCCGGTATGCGCAGGAAGGGGCTGATGAACTGGTTTTCCTCGATATCTCTGCAACAGAAGAGGAGAGGAGGACGCTGGCAGACCTGGTACATCGGGTTGCTGAACGCGTCAATATCCCTTTTACCGTGGGAGGCGGGATCTCCTCCGTTGAGGACGTGAGTCGTTTGCTCCACAACGGTGCGGATAAGATCTCCGTCAATTCCTCTGCGGTGAAGAATCCACAACTGATCGATGAACTGGTCGCAAAATTTGGGTCCCAGTGCATTGTGGTCGCCATCGATGCCAAGCAGATCGACGGATCCTGGAAGGTTCACCTGGTTGGGGGAAAAGTGCCTACAGAACTCGATCTGTTCGAATGGGCTCAGGAGGTAGAAAGTAGGGGTGCAGGGGAGATCCTCTTTACCTCCATGAACCACGATGGTACCAAAAATGGCTTTGCCAACGAAGCACTGGCCAAACTATCCTCCCTGGTGAACATCCCCGTCATTGCCTCCGGAGGTGCGGGAACCCGGGATCATTTCCTGAATACCTTTACAAAGGGAAAGGCCGATGCCGCCCTCGCAGCAAGTGTATTCCACTTTCGGGAGATAGAGATCATGGAATTAAAGCAATACCTCGGGAATCACGGGATCCCGATGAGACTATAACAAAATAAAAAAAAGGGATATGGCACTGAATTTCGACAAGAACCAGGATAACCTTGTACCGGCTATCATACAGGATGTGCGTACAAAGAACGTTCTCATGCTGGGCTACATGAACCACGAAGCCCTTGAGCAGACCATGAAGACCGGAAAGGTGACCTTTTTCAGTCGCACTAAGAACAGGCTCTGGACCAAGGGAGAGGAGAGCGGTAACTTCCTCCTTGTAGAAGATATTCAGGAAGATTGTGATAAGGATACCCTCCTGATCAGGGTAACCCCTGAAGGCCCCACCTGTCACCTGGGCACGGATACCTGCTGGGGGGAAGACAACAAAATCACTTATGGGTTTCTTTCCGATCTGGAAGGGATCATCGCCTCCAGGCAAAAGAATGCCTCAGGGGACCAGAGTTATGTAGCTTCCCTTTTTGAAAAGGGGATCAACAAGATCGCCCAAAAAGTGGGGGAAGAAGCCATAGAGGTGGTCATCGAAGCCAAAGATGCGCATGACGATCGTTTTTTAAACGAAAGTGCAGATCTGCTCTTTCATTTCCTCATCCTTCAAAGGGCAAGGGGATTTTCCCTGGATCGGGTAGTGGATGTACTCGAAGAAAGGCACAAGGCGGTTACCTAAATTCTACCACCAGACCACGAAGAATTTTTCAAATGTACCATCGGTCTTTTTCATCCAGACCAGGGTAGATTGATGCTTCAGCACACGGAAATTAATTTCGAGTAAAGCATCATAATAAGGAATCCAACTTTCAGTATCAAAGGGATTTACCACCCAGAGTTCCTTCGTTGGAAAGTAGTACTTGTGCTGGCGGAATGCGGTAGATTCAAAATCTCCCATCCGCATCCAGGTACCGACTATACAACGGGTATTCAGGGGCCTTATCCTCACCCTCTCCGCTTTATAAGGGATGAAGAGTTGCGCCTTAAAACAGACTTTCTGATCCAGGTTAGCCGGATGAAGCCCTAATGTCTCAAGGGCCTTTGTGCCTTCTTCAGAATGCGGCAGGGAGAACTGGCCCTCCTTTAATTTATCGAGTTTGGTAAAGAACATATCCTTCCTGTTTGGCCCTACCAGCTGGTACATGGGTTCGCTCATGTCTGTGTCGACCAGGTAGAATTTATAGGTCAGCTCTACGTGAACAGCACGATCCTCCTGTACATGCCTGAGTAGGAAATCGATCTCGCCCAATGTTATTTTTTCTTGGGTTACCAGGATATTTTGCCCGATCAGCTTATAAGTTTTCTGCCCTCTGAGCAATGACAGGAACACACGCTCCATTTTGTGTCCCAGCCTCATGCCGGAAGCGAAGGCTTCCGGTTTGATCGCAGAAAGGTCGATCTCCGGCACCTGGAACTGCTCTATGCCGAACTGGGAGCGGGTCCAGAGGGGAGGGGTTTGCAGAAAACCCCTGGCCAAGTCGGTGAATCGGTCCTCCATGGAAACTAAAATACGCAAACCGTTAAGGTTTATTTAAAAGGCCTGCACGTACCGTGAAATATAGTATTTTTATGCTATGGCTATGAAAATCAGATCCGGCTTTCGATTTACCAATTACGAGGCGCCTGAACAAACCCCCTTCGAAAAACTCTTTGAGATCTTCCAGGAACTCATCACCCACACCTCAGGGGATGTGGAGGAGGCATTGGACTGGTTGAGGGAACTCGACAAGGAATACGACCTGACGGATGAGGATTATACCATAGATGATTTTATCGAAGACCTGAAGGCCAAAGGGTATCTGCGTGAAGAGATCGATCCCAGCCAGGGAGAAGACGGAGAAGGGGTCCCGGGAAAAGGCCTGCTGTCCATCACTGCAAAGATGGAGCGCATCATCCGGCAAAGGGCGCTTGACCAGATTTTTGGAAAGATCAAACGCAGCGGTTCCGGAAACCACCGAACCGGGAAGTCGGGTGCAGGAGACGAACACACAGGCGATTTCAGGGATTATCATTTCGGGGACTCACTAGACAGGATCTCCATGACGGAAAGCCTGAAAAATGCCCAGGTAAACCACGGACTGGATGGTTTTTCCCT
>NZ_JBFGBM010000055.1:0-13959 GCF_041567615.1 Muriicola sp. | reverse complement strand
TCATCCTTTGGAAATTGTACCGGAAAAACAATATACCGGGCATACCGATATTTGTTGACAGTCCCATGGGGGCTGATGTCCTTGGGGTATTCAGGGATTTTCCCTCCTGGCATAAGATCCCGGAAGCCGATTTCAGGGCGATGTTCAAACACATGACCCTGGTAAGCAGTTATCGGGATACCTGGAGGACCATCGATGATCCCAGGCCAAAGATCGTAATAGCCGGAAGCGGGATGGTCACTGGGGGGCGTATACTGACCTATCTCACAAGGACCCTTGATAAAAAAAATACCACGGTCCTGCTGGTGGGATACCAGGCCGAAGGGACACGTGGGCGAAAATTGCTTGAGGGGAAAAAAAGCCTTAGGATCTTTGGGAAGGATTACCGGGTGGAGGCAGAGGTGGTCCACCTCGGGAGCCTTTCGGCCCATGCAGACCAGGGAGAACTCCTGGAATGGCTGGGGGATATCAGGAACATCCCTGAACAGGTCTTCCTGATCCACGGGGAAGAGCCGGCTATGGCAGTCTTTAAATCCAAAATAGAAGACTGTTACGGTTGGTCCGTTTCCATACCCTGTCAGGATGAAGCAGTAACACTGATATAGTCAAGGGATACTGATTAATGATCACGAGAAATCAAAACAAGAAAAATTAAATCACACATTATGGAAAAAGAAATTAAATCCACCGCACCGAGCCTGGAACTCCTTCACGATGAATCGAGGAAGTGGCTCTCAGAACTCGAATTTTTGGCAGACGAGATCACATTTTTTAGCAGGTTGTTGAATTCTTACGTGTTTGAACCGGATACTCCGGCCTTGTTCGAAGATCTGCAGGAACATCAGAAGGATCTCGCTCAGGCAGAGAAAAAATGCAAAGCCCTCAAAAAGCAGTTGCAGGAACACGAAAACCAGTTAAGTGGCTTGCTCGACTTGGCTAACACTACCCTGGATGCCGCCTACAAGGATAAACACCAGTACCTCAAAGAAGATATGGAACTCTGTCTGGCTGAATTCCAGCGGCTAAAACACGGGATGTTTCGCTACGGACAGACCATCCTCAAGAAACGCCACAGAAAAGACCAGTAAGGCAGGCATCATGACTTTTGTCATAGGAATCACGTGAAAGAAGGTGTATTTTGAACTCTGAGGCTTTTAAAACTCCTCTGACATTCATCTTGTGGATCCGTCGGATTTCAAAGGAGTTAGTTCCGTGATAATTTGCGGGACACAGGAGCCGAAAAATCAGGGACCATGAAGAGGATTGCCGGTTTTATTATACTCGTCCTGCTCGGTTGTTCGGATGCTGAATTGGTCAGCAGCTGGAAGAATCCGGATATAGTGATCTTTGATGCCAGCAAGGTGCTGGTAGTGGCCATGACACCTAACCCCGAGGCACGGCAGGAATTTGAGACGAGAATGGTAGCGAAATTCGAACGGCAGGGAGTAGAAGCCATGCGTAGCATCGATCTGTTTGATGTCAATTTTACGGTTAGTGCGAGAACGGAAGCTGAGCTTGATAATGTGGAACAAAGCCTTTTAGACAAAGACTTTGATGCCATCCTGTTTACTAAGATCCTGGGTTCTGAAACCCGTCAGACCCTGGCCAGGAAATTATCCGACATCGACAGGCAGAACGGCAGGTTCAAGGACGACTATCTCAATCATCAGAATATCTATTATGAGGATGAATACTACGAACGATACACGGTCTATCTCGTAGAGACCTCTCTTTACTGCATCTGTGTGGGTAAGGAAAGAAAATTGATCTGGAGGGGCGTCCTCGAGATCCCGGATCCCATTGAGGCAGAAAGCACCATTGATGAATATATAGAGCTGGTAGTATCGGCCATGAAAGAGCAGGAACTCATTTTCAGGGAGAAGAACCAGTAAATTTCATGAATTTCAGCCAGAAACCGTTTTAACCCCCACACCGACCTCAAAGGAGGGGTGCAAAGACGCGGGCCAAACCTTCCTTGAGCTTCTGATGTACAGGTCTTTGTATGATGGCGTGATGTTGGACCTCCTGACTTTCCTTACAGTCCGCTAAGAAATTCTCTTTAAGTTTTATCGCGATCTCAGCATCGTAGAGCAGGGCATTGATCTCATAGTTGTGCTCAAAACTCCGCACATCGATATTAGCCGTCCCCACGGAGGCAACTTCATCATCACTCACGATGATCTTGGAATGCAGGAAACCGTGGGGAAACTGGTAGATCCTGACCCCTGCTTTGAGAAATTCGTCGAAATAAGACCGGACCGTCCAGTCGACCAGCCTCGAATCGGTTTTCTCGGAGACCAGCAGCCTTACATCCACTCCGCTCAGGGAAGCGACCTGCAGGGCTTTGAGCAGCTCCGCGCTCGGGATGACGTAGGGATTGGTGATATAGAGGTACTCGCTGGCCTCATTGATAATGGAGAGATAGGACTGTTCTATGGTGGGAAAGACGTCATCAGGCCCATTCGGAACCACCTGTACAATAGTGTCTTCCCTGTATTTGCGCACCTTATCCGGGGAACATCTCATTTCGATCTTTTGTTCGGATACCATAAACCAGTCGGATATAAACACGTGCTCCATATGGGCTACGGCCGGCCCTTTGACGGCCAGGTGCATGTCATGCCATCGGCCTAGATTCGGATCTCCCTTGAAATAGCGATCCGAGATATTGATCCCGCCTGTAAATGCCACCTTTCCGTCTACCACGATGATCTTTCGGTGATTCCTGTAATTGAGAGAGGACAAGAACCTGCCAAAACGAAAAGGGAGGAAAGGGAATACGTCAACGCCCATTGCCTTCAGTTTTTTGATGTACGAATTGCTCAGGGAGTAGCTTCCGATGCCGTCATAGATCATTTTGATGTCCACCCCATTCTTTTTTTTCTCTTCAAAAAGGGTAAGCAATTTCTCGGTGAGTTCGCCTTCTTCAAAGATGTAGTACTGCAGGTAGATGTATTCTTCGGCACTGTCCAGGGCTTCGAAGATGCTGTGAAAGGTCTGTCTGCCGTCTTCCAGAAGGGTCACGATATTTTCGTCAGTGGGGGGATAATGGCTCGCTGATTCAACAAGGGTCATCAACTTCTTGTATTTGCGGTGCATCTTATCGAGAGCCGGGGACATTGAATAGGGAGGGACATCCAGGATTCCATCCCTCATCTGGGAGAGCTTTTTCTTCCTTCGGTTCCTTCCCAACATGATGTAAAGCAGGATCCCCCCGACGGGGATGGTGAAGATCGCCAGCAGCCATGCCAGGGTCTTGGAAGGTTTCACCCCGTTGATCAGCAATCCGATCACCAGGGTCAGGGCAGTGAGTATATAAAGGACGATCAATGCGATTTCAAGCATAGACGGGAAGTATTGGCTCAGGTCGTTTAGCCTGCATTTAAAAATAAGACAGATTATCGACAAATGAGGCCTGCTGCGGGATTTTCCATATCCGGTTGACCGTTGTTTCAGGAGTTGAGGAGTCCGCAAATTCTGTGATCCCCCATCGAAATAAATAGTAATATTGCTTTATCAAATGCAATCTATTTAGTATAATAGATGGTGAACAGATAGCCCTATGAATATACGCGATGGCGTAAAGACCGCAGAGAACAAGGTCTCTTCTGAAACTAGGAAACTCAGTGAATTTGTGGTCGACAGGAGCAAGTCGATCACTGACAGGCTCGAGAGCTTTGAGGATATCCTGAACCTCGAAGTGGGCGACACGGCCCTGAACCGCGCCAAGGCCCTGGAGCGGGAGTTCAACATCCGCCAGCTATATATCAAATACGAGGGGGACAACCCTACGGGCACCCAGAAGGACCGGATCGCCTTTGCCCAGGTGTACGACGCCCTGAGACGGGATTTTGACGTGGTGAGCCTGGCGACCTGCGGGAATTACGGGGTGGCTGTAGCCCTGGCTGCTAACCTCGCCGGTTTACATTGCAGGATCTACATCCCGGAATCATACCATACCGAGAGGGTGGAGGAAATGCGTTCCCTCAATGCTGAGATCATCCGGCTTCCCGGAAGTTATGAAGACGTGGTCTCCAGGAGCAGTGAACTGGCCCGGGAGCACGAGTGGTATGATGCCAATCCGGGTGGGGCCAATACACCGCTGCAGATCACGGCTTATGCACAGATCGCTCAGGAGATCTATGAAGACCTGGGAGACGCGCCCAAATATTGCGCCGTGCCCGTCTCCAATGGCACTCTGCTGGCGGGGATCTACCGGGGCTTTGTCAGCCTGTACAAGAGGGGCAAGACCTCCAAGGTTCCCAGGATGATCGCCGCGTCCTCTTCCTACAAAAACCCTATTGTACAGTCTTTTAAGAAAGGCCTTGATTATTGTAAAGACCTGAATCCTGACAATATCAAGGAGACCAAATTCAATGAACCTTTGATCAACTGGCATAGTTTTGACGGGGAGGAGGCCATTTACGCCCTGAGGGAATCAGGTGGGGCTGCCATCAACGTGAGCGATCGGAAGTTAAAGGAAATGGCCAGCCTTTTACAGAAAAAAGAAGGCTTTAGGATCCTCCCGGCTTCCACGGCCGGTCTCATTGCACTGCTGGAGTTGCACGAGGCAGAGCCCATGGAACCAGATCGATATGTTGCCATCCTGACGGCAAAGAATTAACTTTAATAGTATGAAAGAATCAATAGACGGAAATGCCCTGGTATTCTGCGAAGGGGCATTCAACACTCCGAACGGAAAGACCGCTCATGGATTGGTCAGGTTTACTGAAAGATATAACGTGGTGGGTGTGATCGACAGCCGCTATGCCGGCAAGGATGCAGGGGAGGTACTGGACGGAAGGCGGAATGGCATTCCACTTTTTAAGGATCTGAGCTCGGCTTTGGAGCATTTTAAAGGGAAACCCACCATGCCAAAAAGCCTGGTCATTGGCCTGGCGCCCGATGGGGGCCGACTTCCGGCAGCAGCCAAAAAGACCATTGCTGCAGCCCTGGAACTGGGTTGGAATGTAGACAGTGGCTTACACGATTTCCTGACGAACGACGAGAACCTTGTGGATCTGGCACAGAAGAAAGGATGCCGGATCAGGGATATCCGCAAAACCCCGGATCGGGATAAACTCCATTTTTTTACCGGGGACATTGAAAAGGTGGATTGTCTAAAGCTCGCAATCCTAGGTACCGATTCGGCTATAGGGAAACGAACAACGGCATGGATTTTGGTTCATGGGCTGAGGAAGGCAGGCCTGAAGGCAGAAATGGTGGGGACCGGGCAGACCGCCTGGATGCAGGGAGCGAAATACAGCATGGTCATGGACAGTTGTATCAATGATTTTGTTTCCGGCGAGATCGAGCATGCCGTGGTCAGTGCCTGGAAGAACGAAGACCCCGACGTGATCGTGATAGAAGGGCAGGGCAGCTTGATGAATCCGGCCTATCCCGGAGGATTTGAGATTCTGGCAGCTGGCAGACCCGACCACATTATTTTGCAGCATGCCCCAACCCGCAAGGAATATGATGGTTTTCCGGGGTATCGCCTGCATTCGCTGCCGGAACAGATCCATGCCCTGGAGGTGATCTCCGGGAAGAAGGTTATCGCGATAACCGTTAACCATGAGAACATGAAGGAAGAGGAGATCGCACCTGCTTGCAAGGGCATTACAGAAGAGACCGGCATCCCGGCTTTTGATGTCCTGGCATTCAGTGCGGAGCCCCTGGTGGAACTTGTAAAAAAACACCTCAAATAAACAACTGTTTAACCTATTTGAAAAAATATGAGAATGACAATGCCAAAAGATGCCTGTTCCTGGGCGATTCCATTGATATTCAAGGTCCTGATGGTGCTCTTTCTCTTGCCCATAAGTTCACAGACCCTTGTAGCACAGCAATATTCAGATACGGATCTGGCAGAAAAAATACAGGAATTCAAAAAGGATATTCGGGGCCCTTATAAAGATATTCGCTGGTTCTGCTCAGACGGGAGTATCAGGGCCCCTAAGGACCCCTGTCCGGAGAAAATAGGCCCGGGGGTTCAGCACGCCAGGTACAAGGATGTGGTTGAGGACATTGGAAGGAAGAACGGGATCTATTTGGGTCAGATCCTGGCCTATCATGAACCGGCAGATTTCTGGGACCCCAGAACCAATTTCTCAAGGTTAAAGCAATACCAGATAGACCAGTACCTCAGAACTGTAGATAACGGTTGGATCAACCGCAAAGGTCAGTTTTACAGGGGGTCCGTTCAGGCCGAAGACGAAGCAGCCTGGGGGCAGGCCTTTTACAGGGAAATACTTTCCCGGGAAGAGAACCTGAAGCAATACTTTTTCCTGATCCGGAATTCCATGAAGGATATCCCCTATGCCGAAGACGAGAACCTGGGACAGGAAATGCGCAGCCGGTCTAAGGTGATCTCTGACCTCCTGCCTTCTTTTATGGATCTGAGGGTCAAGATTCACAGCAGTCCCAAACCTGCAGACATTACAGACGTGGAACGGTTCCTGGCCCAGAACCGGAATTCCCTCGATCCCGAGCTCACCAAACAGTTCAATGGCCTGATCAAGGTCATGAAGGAGTTTCACCGGCCGTTCGACATGAATTCCCTTTCCGGCTACCTGAAAAAGCTCAAAAACGAAAACTTAAGGGCATCCCTCACAGGATTCATCGAGGCCCACTCCGGAGCCGAGGATCGCCCTGCCTTAATCCAGGGCAGTTCCGAATTCATGTGGGAGATCAGACAGGGTCTGTTATCCGAAGTTTCTCCTTCAGACAGGCTTCTGTTGCTGGAGATCTCCCTCAAACTGGAGGAAGTGATCTTCCGATACGAATCGGACTGGAATCCGGAAAATCTTCGCGAACAATTGAAAAAGATCTGTAACCTGGGCCTGGCCTCCGCCGCTTCGGGTTACCTGGAAATTTGGGAATGGGAACAGCTGGTATCCGCTTTGACAGCCTATGAAAAAAATTCTCTTACCCTGGAGGAACTGACCTATGTGCTGGAAAGGTCCCGCAGTGCTGTAGAGTGGAGTACCAGTATGTTCAAAGCCCATTACGAAGGGGTCTCAGAGTTGTACGCGGGTTTTGAACCGCTCGCCCATGGCTTTGTCGATGACAGGATCAGGGGATCTCTTGTCCTTCAACTGGGTCGCGCCGTTGGGGAATTCGGGGATTATATCGCGAGGGAATCCAACCTGGTCAACAAGGTCATGGATCTGAGGAATCAAAGTTCTGTCAGGGGACTCAACCCGGGTTATGCCATGGGAGAACTCGTAGTGGTCGAAGGGCTGAAAGAAGAAATGGAGGTTTCGTCAGACAAGATCTATGTTTTTCAAAGGCCCCCCTCCGACCTGAAGCCTGTGGCGGGTATAGCCACCGTAGCCGAAGGTAACCTCGTGTCGCACGTGCAACTGCTGGCCAGGAATCTAGGGATCCCCAATGCAGCCCTTTCTGATTCCAACCTGGAGGGACTTAAAAAATACGCCGGAACCATGGTCTTTTATGCGGTTTCCAACAAGGGGAATGTGATCCTGAAACCAGCCGACCAGATGACCTCAGAGGAAAAGGCTTTGTTCGAAGTAAAATCCCGAAAGGAGGAAAAGATAGCAGTGCCCGTGAAAGATATACGCCTCGATGTTAGAAAAGTCCTGAACATGAGGTCTGTGGATGCCTCTAATTCCGGAAAACTATGCGGGCCCAAGGCCGCGAACCTGGGGCAGTTGAAAAAGATGTTCCCCGATGAAGTAGTGGAAGGATTGGTCATACCCTTTGGGGTTTTCAAGATGCATATGGACCGCCCTATGCCTGAAACAAGCGGCAGTTACTGGGACTATCTCAATGCCATGTTCCGTGAGGCGGATGAAATGCGGGCGGCAGGAACCCCCGAAGGAAAGGTGGAGGAGTTCCAGTTAGAACGTCTTAAGACCCTCCGTGCAGCCATTCAGGCCATGGCGCTCGACCCGGATTTTGTCAGGGACCTGGAAACCGGATTTACTTCGGTGCTGGGAGCTGATCTGGGAAAGATCCCCGTCTTTCTGAGAAGTGATACGAATATGGAGGATTTGAAGGATTTCACCGGAGCGGGTTTAAACCTGACGATCTTTAACACGGTAGACAGGGAAAAGATCCTCAAAGGGATAAAGGACGTATGGGCCTCTCCCTATACCGAACGCAGTTTTAAATGGCGACAAAAATACCTGCTGAACCCTGAGAACGTATTCCCTTCAATCCTGGTTATCCCCAGCGTGGATGTGGATTATTCAGGGGTGATGATCACCAAGGGGATCAATGTGGGTACCGAAAAGGATCTCACCGTCGCCTTCAGTAGGGGTGCCGGAGGAGCAGTCGACGGACAGGCAGCCGAAACACGGTTGATCACCGGGCAATCCGATCTTCTGCTAGCTCCTGCCAGGGAGATCTTTTACAACAGGCTGCCGGAAACGGGAGGAACCGAAAGGCGGATCGCCACCTTTGAAGAACCCATCCTGAATAACAGGAATAAGGCAGACATCAGGAACCTGGCGACCAGCCTGCGGGAGATCCTTCCCAGAGAAACAGAATCAGACTACAAAGGCGCCTACGATGTAGAACTGGGTTTCAAGGACAATAAGCTTTGGCTGTTCCAGATCAGGCCCTTTGTAGAAAATAAAAGAGCCCTGGGATCTGCCTACCTCGAATCGATCACCCCTGTAATCCGGAAAGACAAAGTCATTCAACTCTCAACAAAATTATAATATGAATACATTCATCAAGATCTTCGGAATTCCGTTCATCGCCCTTATATCAATATCATTTTTCTATCCCATTGACGGATATGAAAGAACCGGGATCAAGCGCTTGAAAAGACTGGAACTCATACAGTCCGGTGAACTCAAGACCACTACCCCTCTTCCACCCGGTGCCTTAAGGTCTTGGGAGGATATCCACCTGAACCTGAAAGCGAGGAACGCAGATAGTGTTTCCGTCTTTTTTGCCGAGGACGAGCAACTGCAAAAGGATATCAATGCCCTGTTCAGGGGGATGGACAGGAGCTATTCTTTAAGTGTACTGGATATATCGGATCCCGAGAAGCTCCGGTATGCCCACAGGAATGAGACCCTGGGGTACCAGCCCGGCAGCGTGGGTAAAATTGCCGTCCTTGTGGCCTTGTTTGATCAACTCAGTAAGATCTATCCCGATTCCTTTGAGGACCGTCTCGCCCTCCTGAGTAACAGATCGGTAAAAGCCGGGCAGTGGGGCCTTACCGATGAACATACCATCCCTATCTACGACCTGGAGAAGAAAACCCTGGTCAAGCGCCAGGTGATCGCCTCGGATGTTTTTACGGTCTACGAATGGGCAGACCATATGATGTCTGTGAGCAATAATGGTGCAGCCAGCATCGTATGGCGCGAAGCCCTGTTGATGGCAGCTTTTGGGAAGGATTATCCGCAACTTACCGAAGAACAGGCCATGGCCTATTTTAAGGAGACCCCGAAAAAAGAACTGACGGATCTGGCCAATGATGTGGTCAATTTACCCCTGAGAGAACTCGGAATCACGAAAGACGAATGGCGCCTGGGAAGTTTCTTTACCAAAGGGGCGAACATTTATGTGGGCGACAAGGGCGGTAGTATAGGTACCCCCCTGGGCCTGATGAAATTTTTGGTTAAGCTCGAGCAAGGTGTGGTCATCGATGAGGCTTCTTCCCTGGAGATGAAGCGATTGATGTATATGACAGACAGGCGGATCCGTTACGCACAATCCCCGGCCCTCAAGGATGCAGCGGTTTATTTTAAGTCAGGTAGCCTCTATAAATGCGACCGTTCCAAGGGTGAGCCCTGTGGGAAATACCAAGGCAATGTGCAGAATTATATGAACTCCGTCATTATAGTAGAGCATCCGGACAATTGCCGGTATATGGTGGTGCTGATGTCTAATGTTCTCAGAAAGAATTCGGCCTCAGACCATTTGTACCTGGCTTCTGCCATAGACAAGGCAATCCGAAAAGTCTACTGAGAGGTCTTTAATTTTTCGAGGACCTGGGAAGCAAAGTCACGCAATCGCTCGTCCTCATGCTCCAGCATCATTTCCACAAGGGGCTGGTACCTTGGATTCTTTTGTTCCCCGATGAGGTAAAGAACTGCGAGTTTGATCTTGTGGTCATTTGCATGCAGTAGCGTATGAAAGCATTCGTATTCTGTGGGAACCTTAGACAGGAGGGTTTGCTGTACTTCCTCTGAGCTCACGTCAAGGATTGTATTCTCAATGATCGGCATGAGTTTCCTTCTCAGGTCTCCGTAAAGGAGGTTATCAAGATATTCGATGGCCCGTGACTGGGCGTCCTGTTTTTCGCTCAGAATGCCTTCATAGGCAATGTCGATATCGCGCGTGCCAAAACGCAGGCCGAGGAGCTTGAAGATCCTTTCAAGTCCGGCATCAAGTCGTCTTTCCAGGAGCTCCAGCAGGCTAGACCTGGCGTTTCTCTCGTCATCCGAGACCACCTGCCTGGATTTGGTGCGGTTGCGATACGAAATGATGATCTGCGTGTGCAGGGCGGAAAGGGATTGATGGTACATCCGGCACTCTTCCAGAATATTCCGGACCACTTTCAGGTGATCGAACCTGTACTGGGGATAATCCCGCTTGAGATCGCTCAGGGCCCTGATCGCCTCCTGCCTGATCGTCACATCCTGATCGTCTAATAAAAGCATCAGGGTGCTCACGGTTTGCTGGGATGGCATTCGTTTCAGGACCAGAGGGATAAGCCGGCACTGCTCAATCGGTGCCTCCCTGTCCTGGATAATCCGAATGAGATAGGGGGCGAGGTATTGCCCGTAGGCCAGAAAAGCCTCAATGACCGATGGCCGCATGTTCTTCTCAGAAAGGAAGGGCAAAAGTTCTTTGATGAAGGGAGGGTACAGGCTGAGACCCGTCGCTTCAATAGCCTCTTTTTGGATCCCTTTATCCGGGCTCTTCAAGGCTTCCGAAAGAAAGGGGTAGAACTCCGGGAGGTTGGCCACCCCTGCGATCTTCAAGGCAGCATGGGTCAGTTCAACATCGTCTTTTTGGTTTTCCGCCTTTTTGATCAGCTGTTCAATCCTTTCTGCAACCCGGTAATGCGTCCTCAGGGAATTATTGTCCCTGGATTCCCTCGCCAGGCAGAACAAGGCCGCCCTGGCGATCTTGGGATCCTGGTGATCCAGGAACTGGTCGAATACCTGTGATTTTTCAGAGCTGGAATGCAGCAAGACGTATTCGAGGGTAGCCGTGATCAGGTCCTCGTCTCCGGAAGCCAGTAGCAGGGGGATCTCTGTGACCATGGTATGCACGTTGAGGAAATACAGACTTTGCACGGCTGCAGTCCTGACCTTTACCGAGGGATGGGAAAGCAATTTCTGTACCTGGGGGAAGAATCTCGGATCATTGATTTCCCTGAGTTTACCCAGCATGAAGAGGATCTGGGATTCCGAGCCTTTTTCGAAAACCTTCTTCATCCCATCGACCACCGAATGCTGTTTCACATTCAATTTTTTGGAAGGAGATTTCGTCTCGAGTACCATGGCCAGATTGTCCCTGAAAGTCTGAAAATATTCCTGCCTCACCTTAAAGACAAAGTACACCCAGAGGATGAGGAGAAGGATGATGATCCCGGTGATATAGACGGAAGGGGCAGAAAGTCCCCTCACAAAAAATATCAGGATAAACCCTGCGATTCCCGTGGCCACGCTGTCTACTACAACATCGATATAGGTCTTGGTCTTATTCTTAAGTTCAAAGGGCAGGGGCAGGGCCAGTAATTCCATGGCACTTTTGTTGATGGATTGCTTAAAGGAACCGTCGACCGCCTTCACGAAAACGATCAGGGCGAGCTCGGGAAAGAAAAAGAACAATACCGAACCCACCAATATTCCCATCGGCAGGATCAACATGGAAGATCCAACGCCCCAAACCCCTACGACCCTGTGAGTGACGAATAACTGTATGCTCAGGGAAAGGAGATTGAAGGTAGAGAACCAGAAGGCAAAAAAGGAGGTCAGATCATCGGGATTCGGAATGGCTGCGGATGCGAAATCACTGAATTGATAGTCGACTAGCTTTGCGACGATCACACTGATTCCCAGGATACTGGCCAGAAAGGTCAGATGCCTCGACTTTCGAATCAGTTTCAGGGGCCGGTCTGAATCCAAATCCGTTCTCTTCTTGACCTTGAACAGGTTCAGTTTCTCTACTCTCAGTCGCCATATGGTACCTAAGAGCGGAATGCAGAGAAAGAGAATGACGATGGCGAGGATAAAAACGTTGTTGTTCCCGATAATGGGAGCAAGGATAGAAGTGAGATATCCTCCGAAGATTCCTCCCAGGATCGCCCCGGACCCTATAAAGCCGAAAAGCCTCTTTGCTTCCCTTGGGTTAAAGACCAGGTTGGCCAGTACCCAGAACTGGGAGGCAGACAGTACCGCGTGAATGGCGACCCAGACGTAGAAGAAGAAAAGCATCCATGCATTCAGCAACTCAAACTTGAGCAGCAAAACAAGCAATGACAGGATGACGATGGTGATAGAAAGGGTGGTCTTCACCACGCTCAGGAGTGAAAACCGGTTCAGCGCCCGTGAATACAGATACGAACTCAGGTAGGCGATCAGGGCCACCCAAAGGAAGGCGACCGGCAGGCTTTCTACACCCAGTTCGGAAAGGAAAAGGGAATTTACGGTTGGTTTTATGATCAGCAGGCTGGTGATGATCATAAAGACGTACAACTGCATCAGAAAGGCGATCCTGAATTCACCTTCCTGAATGTTGAACGATTTCTTTAGGATTTCCTGCAGTTTCATAAAGAATTTTGCCCGAATTTACCCTTTTCTGTAATTTTTGAAATTCTTTAGGGTGGTTTCTACGGGTCTGACCAAATTCCGGATGATCTGTTCCCCGTTGGGATCCTCGATCAGGGCGACCAGGATGTACCTCCTGTTTTTGTCCACCCCCCAAACCAGGGCAGAATCCGAGTGGTAATTTCTCCAGGACCCGGATTTCCTGAAGATCCTGGCATCCGGAGCGAGAATGTTGAGGGTATTCACAAATTTGTGGTGGAGCTCGGGGTTTTCGAGGATGTCGAGCATTTGGGCCGACTTATCCTGGTTCACCAGCTTACCATTGGCAAGGAGGTAATAGAAACGGCATACCTGGGTCACTGAAGCCGCATGACTCAGGTTCTTGATCGGCTCCCTGTGGGTATCACCCCCTCCGCCATAGCGTTTTCCAACCCATAAGCCACCGCCCGTATCTTCGTCGTAGAACTCGTATTTGGGGTTGGTCATGACCTCTTCTATCTTGGCATAGCCCACACGGTCTATCATTCGGGTGGATGCCTGGTTATCCGATTTGCTGATCATGAGGCGCATATCCTTCTTTACCTCTGAGGTTTCCTTGAGTTGCCCCTTCTCAATAGCATCCATGGCCGCCAGGAGGATAGCGATCTTGGGCAGGCTGGCCGCATACATCATGTGGTTGCCGTTGATCCTCGCAAATCGCACGTTTTCAGGATCCCGCAGGTCTACGAGTCCGACCGCCATTCGTTTAGACTCAATGAGCCTCTTCCACTCGGGATTCTTGTAGATCTGGTTTTCAAGACTCCGCTGGAGGGAGGTGTCCAGCAGGGACCTCAGGGGTCGGATATTTTCATTGGGTACTTTCAAAGGCAATTCTCTCTGGGCAGGCAAGAGGCTGCAGAGGGTAAAGAAAATGGCCGTAAGTGAATATTTAAGATTCATATTTAATTCGTTATTTGACGACGTAAAATTATTTCAATTTCATATACGATATGTGTTAATATTTTAGATCGTCTAACTCTTGTAGGATCAATAAAATAAGGCATTTCGTGAAATAGTATATCACCACTGTTAAAATTGTGGTATTTTTAATCTCGCATTCTGCGGAATTGAGCCCTGAAGGTGTTAAATTCCAACATTCCGATCCTTATAAATAACAGATTAAAAATGACAGGTATTCGATCCCTGGTGGTTTTCC